>JAPKZP010000112.1 GCA_026393735.1 Acidobacteriota bacterium | reverse complement strand
TGAACGGGTCGCAGTCGACCAACGACGCCTACCCGACGGCGCTGCACGTCGGCATGGCGCTCGGCAACGTCCAGCTCATCGCCGCGATGAAGGAGCTCATCGCGGCGTTCCGCGCCAAGGGCAAGGAGTTCGGGTCCGTCATCAAGATGGGCCGGACGCAGCTGCAGGACGCGGTGCCGATGACGCTCGGCCAGGAGTTCGAGGCGTTCGCCGAGACGCTGGCGGGCGAAGTTCGGACGCTCGAGCTGATGCAGTTCCCGCTCTCCGAGATCAACATGGGGGCGACGGCCATCGGCACCGGTTTGAACGCGCCGGCCGGCTACGCCGAGAAGTGCACCGAGCACCTCGCGAAGATCACGGGGTTCCCGATCCACCTCGCGTCCGACCTGATCGAGGCCACGCAGGACACGCAGGCGTACGTCCTCTACTCGTCGGTCATGAAGAGCCTCGCCATCAAGCTCTCGAAGGTCTGCAACGACCTCCGGCTGCTGTCGTCCGGGCCGCGCTGCGGGCTGCGGGAGATCAACCTGCCGGCGAAGCAGCCGGGCTCGTCGATCATGCCCGGCAAGGTGAATCCGGTCATCCCCGAGGTCGTCAACATGGTGTGCTTCCGCGTCATCGGCAGCGACATCACCGTGACGATGGCGGCCGAGGGCGGGCAGCTGCAGCTCAACGTCTTCGAGCCCGTCATCGCAGCCTGCATCTTCGAGGCGCAGACGATGTTCATCAACGCGGCCCGGACGCTCCGCGTCCACTGCGTGGAGGGCATCTCCGCCAACGTGGACATCCTCAAGCACTACGTCGACTACAGCATCGGCACCGTGACCGCGCTCAACCCGGTCATCGGCTACGACAAGTCGACGGAGCTCGCCGCCGAGGCGATGAAGACCGGCCGCGGGATCCTGGAACTGATCAGAGAGAAGAAGGTGCTCACCGAGGAGCAAATCGCCAAGGTGCTGGACCCGGCTTCGATGACCGGCCAGGGGCGGCCGTCGTAGACAAGCACAACACAAGACGAAAGGCATTCAGTCATGAAGAAACTCATTCCAGTACTCATCGTCGTTGCACTCATCGGAATGCCCGTGACCGCTCTGGCCCAGGGTCCGACGCCGTCCCGCATGCCCGACCAGATGCTGAAGCAGCAGTTCGAGCAGGTGAAGAAGGGGCTCGATCGTTTCATCGATGGGATGGACTCGAAGATCAAGACCGCCATCCTCAAGGGTGAGCAGGGCGAAGTCGACATCAAGGTCGTCCTCAACGACCTGAAAGAGTCCATGAACAAGGCGAAGGACCGCTTCAGCCCGGGATCGGCCAACGCTGTCACCGAGACCGTGGCGTTCCTCAAGAATGCGAAGAAGTTCGACAAGGGCCTCGCCATGCGTCCCGGCCTGTCGGGCGCCGACATGAAGTGGGCGGACCTCGTGCCTGAACTGACCAAGCTCGCGGGCGCCTACGGTATCGACTTCGCCGTGGAGCCCGATTCGTGGGTCTCGAGGCGCACCGGCGACAAGGAACTCGAGATGGCCGTCCAGTCGACCCGCAAGGGCGCCGAGCAGCTGAACAAGGACGTCGCAAACCTCCTCAAGAAGGACAAGACTGTCGACGCGGCGGTGAAGGCCGAGGCGGGGACGAAGATCTCCGGGCTGGCGACCGCGGCCAAGAGCCTCGAGGACGCGCTGAAGAGCAAGATCGACTCGGTGAACGCGGTAACGCGCGTGCTCGACGCGAGGACCGCGGTGGCGTCCTTCATGGATGGCACGGCCGCCGTCGCGGCGGCCAAGCCGGCCTGGGGCCGGACCGATGCCTCCGTCGAGGCGATCGCGAAGGCGTACGGCGTCGGGAAGTAGCTGATGCGCCGGGCCTGACCGCCAGCGCCAGAGCGAAGGCGGTCAGACCCAGGGCCTCTGAGGAGTACCGCCATGACCCGCACACGGCTACTTGGACTGGTCCTTCTCGCCCTGGTCGCCGCGATGGCGGCGACCAGGGTGTCCGGCCAGGTCGCGCCGTCAGCCGACTGGCGCACGTTCGACGGAACCTGGTCCGCGTCCGGCCAGCGCCAGGCCCTTCCGACGGTGGACGGGCGTCCGGCTGGCACCTTCCAGCTGTCCGGCGCGATTGCGCTGACGAGCGGGGTCGGGCTGAGCCGCGGATTTCGCGGCGAGGCGATCGGCTACGACAACGGCGCTGGCGTCATGGTCGGCCATTGCGTGTGGACCGACGAGCGCGGCGACCGCGTCTACAGCCAGTTGCGCAGCGAAACGGTTGCTGCGGGCCGGCTGGTCACGGGCACGGTGACGGGCGGCACCGGCCGCTACACGGGCCTGACGGGTGAGTTCACTTTCGAGTGGCAGTACGTCATCGAGGGCGAGAGTGGCTCGATCAGCGGCCGCGCCGTCGGCTTGCGCGGCCGAGTCCGCGGCGGCGGGCGCGCACAGTGATCGCCGCTGCCGCGCGTTCGGCCTGGATCGCCGGCGGTCTCAGCCTCGCGGTTGCCCTCCTGATCTGGTTCACGCCGCCGCCCGAGGGCCTGACGGTTCCTGCATGGCGTCTGTTCGCGGTCTTCGCCGCCGCGATCTTCTCCGTCATCGTCGGGGCGTTTCCCATCTTCACGGCATCGGTGCTCGCGGTGGCGGCTACCGTCATGACCGGATTGCTCAAGCCCGCCCAGGCCTACGCCGGCTTCGCGAACGCGACCATCCTGCTGATCGTCGTCGCGTTTCTCGTCGCCCGTGCGGTCGTGAAATGCGGCCTGGGCCAGCGTCTCGGCCACCTCGTCGTGAGCCTGTTCGGACGGTCGACGCTCGGCCTGTCGTACAGCATCTTCCTGGTCGACGGGCTGATTGCGCCGGCGTTCCCGAGCAATACCGCGCGCGGCGGCGTGATCTACCCGCTGGTCGTCGGGCTCGCGGAAGCCGGCGGCGCGACGCCCGACAACCCCGCGCGCAGACGGCTCGGCGCCTACCTGATGTTCTCGGGCATGGTCAGCCTGAGCCTGTCGTCGGCGCTCTGGTTCACCGCGATGGCGGCGAATCCGCTCGGCGCCGAGATCGCGCGCAGCGCCGGTGTGACGATGACGTTCGGATCGTGGTTCGTCGCCGCATCGGTTCCGACGCTCCTGGCGATGGCGCTCCTGCCGTATCTGCTCCTGAAGATCATGGCGCCCGAAGTCACCGCGACGCCGGACGCGCCCGCCGCAGCCCGCAAGGCCCTGACTGCGCTTGGCCCGCTCTCCGGCGGCGAGCGCACCGTCGCGGCGACCTTCGTCGTGATGGTCGCACTCTGGGCGTCGGCCGGTACGTTCGGCCTCGACTCGACGGCCATCGCGTTTCTCGGCCTTGGCGTGCTGATGGCGACCGGCGTGCTCACGATGGGCGACATCGCGAAGGAAGGTGACGTGCTTGCGACCTTCATCTGGTTCGCGGTGCTCTACACGATCAGCGGCCAGTTGAACGAGATGGGATTCATGGGCTACCTCGGGCAGCGGCTCGCGGGCGCCCTCGGCGGCCTCGGCCCCCTCCCGGTGTTCCTGGCGCTGGTCGTCGCCTACGTGCTGCTGCACTACCTGTTCGTGAGCCAGACGGCGCACGTGCTCGCGCTTTTTGCCGTGTTCCTGGACGTAGGCGTGAAGCTGGGCGTCCCGGCTGTGCCGCTGGCCTTCACGCTGCTCTTTGCGAGCAACTTCTTCGCCGTGATCACGCCGCAGGGCTCGAGCGCGAACCTGCTGTTCA
The DNA here is from genome assembly GCA_026393735.1 of Acidobacteriota bacterium. GTDB lineage: Bacteria > Acidobacteriota > Vicinamibacteria > Vicinamibacterales > JAKQTR01 > JAKQTR01. Next base: position 14,031 of record JAPKZP010000112.1, on the reverse strand, counting down.
CGGGAAGCTGGTACCTGTCCCAGGGAGAACTGTACAAACTCGGCGCCATCGCCACCGTGCTCAGCCTCGTCGTGTACCTGGTGTTGGGCACGCCGTGGCTGATGCTGGTGGCCCGCTGAGAGCGTCGTTGACGCCATCAGTCGTGGGGGCTGGCTTCAGCCAGCCCCGTTACGGATCCGGCTAAAGCCGGATCCCACGCCGACAACGGACGCGAGCACGACGGCAGGGGATGTCGCATGAAGAAGCGAGGCCGACGGCGATGACATACTTCGTAACCGCGCTGCGAGAGAACCCGGAACTGGCGATCTTCCTGACACTGGCCGTCGGGTTCGTCATCGGGCGGATCCGCCTCGGGTCGTTCAGCCTCGGCAATGTCGTCGGCACGCTGCTGGCCGGCGTCGTGATCGGGCAGCTCGACATCAAGGTCGACCCGATCGTGAAGATCGTCTTCTTCGACTTGTTCCTGTTCGCGACGGGCTACAAGGTCGGGCCGCAGTTCTTCCGCGGCTTGAAGAAGAACGCAGGGCCCCAGGTCGCGCTCACGATCGTGCTCTGCGTGACGAGTCTCGTGACCACGGTGACTGCGGCGAAGATCTTCGGGTACGACAGCGGGACCGCAGCAGGCCTGATGGCTGGCGCCTTCACCGAGTCGACCGTCATCGGCACCGCCAGCGAGACGATCAGCCGGCTGGACATCCCGCAGGACGAGAAGGAGCGGATGCTGAACCGCATCCCGGTCGCGTACGCCGTCAGCTATCTGGTGGGCACAGGGTTCGTCGTGTGGTTCCTGTCGAGTCTCGCGCCGCGGCTGCTCAAGGTTGACCTGAAGGCTGAGAGCCGGAAACTCGAAGAGACGATGGCCCCAGGAACTCGGCGGGACGCCACCGGGCAGTCGGGACACCGCGAGTGGGACCTGCGGGCGTTCCGCCTCGACGCCAACCCGCCGCCGTACGGGACCGTGGCGGACCTCGAGCGGACGTTCGCGCCCAACCGCGTGTTCGTCGAGCGGATCCGCCAGGCCGGCGCCGTGATCGAGGCGACGCCAGAAACGAGGCTGTACGCGGGAGACACCGTCGTCCTCGGAGCCCGCCGGGAGGTCATGCTCAGCACCTGCGCGGCGGTCGGCACCGAAGTCGAAGACCGGCAACTGATGGACTTCCCAGTCGTGGCGACGGATGTCGTCCTCACGGCCTGGCACCTTGCAGACCGGTCGCTGGCCGATCTGGCCGTCCTTCACGGCCGAGGTGTGGCCCTGCTGAAACTCGTGCGCGGCGGCGAAGACGTTCCGTTCTCCGCGGCCACGGTCGTGAATCGCGGCGACCTGCTGCGGCTCACCGGGGCGAAGGCCGACGTCGAACGGGCCGGGCGCGAACTCGGGTACATCGAGCGGCCCTCGAGCGAGACCGACGTCGTCTTCGTGGGTCTCGGCATCGTCCTCGGCGGGCTGGTCGGTGCGCTGTCCGTCACGGTGGGAGGGTTGCCGCTGAGCCTGACCGCCAGCGGCGGCGCGCTCATCATGGGCCTGGTGTTCGGCTGGCTGCGGTCGGTGCGGCCGACGTTCGGGCGGATCCCGGAGCCGGCGCTCTGGGTGTTCGACACGGTCGGCCTCGCGGTGTTCATCGGCGTGGTCGGCATCACGGCCGGCCCCAGTTTCGTGTCCGGCCTGCGCGAGATGGGGCCGAGTTTGCTCGTTGTCGGCCTCGTTGTCGCGGTAACCCCCCACATCGCCGCGCTGCTCTTCGGGCGCTACGTCCTGAGGATGAACCCCGTGATCCTCTTCGGCGCCTGCTCCGGTGCGGGCACCGTGACGGCTGCGCTCCGCGCAATCCAGGACGAGGCGCACAGCAAACTTCCCGTGCTCGGATACACGGTTCCGTACGCCATCGGCAACATCCTGCTCACCGCTTGGGGACCTGTCATTGTCATGCTGACTCGGTAATCATCCAGGAGAAGACCAACATGCTCAGAAAGATCTCTCTGTGCCTCGCGATCGCGTTGTTCGTGGCGGCGCTGCCGTCGCCGGCCTTCGCCCAGGCAGCTGCCGTCGCCGAGAAACCGGCCGTCCAGGCGGCGAAGCCCGCGCTGCCGACGATCGTGGTCCTCGCGACCGGCGGCACGATCGCCGGGGCCGCCGCCACCGACACCCAGGCCGGATACACCTCGGGCCAGGTCGGGGTCGACCAGCTGCTCGCGGCCGTGCCGCAGGCGAAGAAGCTGGCCAACATGCGCGGAGAGCAGATCTCCAACATCGGCTCGCAGGACATGAACGACGAGGTGTGGCTCAAGCTGGCGCGCCGCGTCAACGAACTGGTCGCGATGCCCGACGTCGCCGGTGTAGTCATCACTCACGGCACGGACACGATTGAAGAGACCGCCTACTTCCTCAACCTTGTAATCAAGTCGAAGAAGCCGGTCGTCCTGACCGCGTCGATGCGGCCGTCGACGGCACTCTCGGCCGACGGCCCGCTCAACTTCTTCAACGCCGTCGCGGTGGCGGCCAACAAGGACGCGGCCGGGCGCGGCGTGCTGGTGGTCATCAACGACTGGATCCACGGCGCCTCGTCTCTCACGAAGACCAGCACGACGGCGGTGCAGACGTTCATGTCGCCCCTGCGGGGCCTGATCGGCACGGTGGCGTACGGCGACGCGGAGTTCTTCCGCGGGCCGGTCGGCAGAAACACCGTGACCTCGGAGTTCTCGCTGGACGGCGTGACGGCGCTGCCGCGCGTCGACATCATCATGGCCCACGAGAACATGGACGGCGCGCTGATTGACGCGGCCGTCGCGGCCGGCGCGAAGGGCATCGTCATCGCCGGCGTCGGCAACGGCAACCTGACGGCGCCCGCCGTGAAGGCGCTGGCGGCGCAGGCGAAGAAGGGGATCGCATGCGTGCGTTCGACGCGCGTCGCGACAGGTGTCGTCGGCCGCAACGTCGAACTGGACGACGACGCGCTGAACCTGGTGGCGTCGCTGGGGTTGAACCCTCAGAAGTCGCGTGTCCTGCTGCGGCTCGCGCTGACGAAGACCAGCGACCCGAAGCAGATTCAGCGCATGTTCGACGAGTACTAGCGCAATGCCCGGGACGATTCGGACGAATGCGGAGTCAATCAACTACGCCGTCAGGCACGACATCGCCTGACCACTCTGAAGACGTTGCGTGTTGCAGGGAGATACCGATGAAAGCTGTGACGCTGCAGCCCGGCCACGCGGGCACCGCGTGCCTGGAGGACATCCCCGAGCCCGACGATCGTGATCGAGTCGGGGTTCTGCGCCGCAGGCCCAGGGACAGAGGATCACGCTCATGACCGCCGAATCCCGCCGCCTGGAAGAGAACCGCACCACCCGCGCCTGGCGGAAATGGGGGCCCTATCTGTCCGAGCGGCAGTGGGGCACGGTGCGCGAGGACTACAGCTCGTCGGGGGACGCGTGGAACTACTTCCCTCACGACCACGCGCGCTCGCGCGCGTACCGCTGGGGCGAGGACGGGCTGGCCGGGGTCTCCGACGACCAACAGCGCCTCTGCTTCGCGCTCGCGCTCTGGAACGGCCGGGACCCGATCGTCAAGGAGCGGCTCTTCGGCCTGACCAACAGCGAGGGCAATCACGGCGAGGACGTGAAGGAGTACTACTTCTATCTCGACTCGACGCCGACCCACTCGTACATGAAGTACCTCTACAAGTACACGCAGCTGCCCTACCCGTACGAGAACCTCGTGCGGACCAACAGGCAGCTCGGGTTCCACGCGCTCGAATACGAGTTGATTGACACGGGTGTGTTCGAAGGCGACCGCTACTTCGACGTCTTTGTGGAGTACGCCAAGGCCTCGCCGGACGATCTGCTGGTCGAGATCACCATCCACAACCGCGGGCCCGAGCCGGAGACGCTTCACGTGCTGCCGACAGTCTGGTTCCGCAACACCTGGTCGTGGGGCGGCGACGAGCCTCGGCCGACAATGTCGCAGACGGCGCACTGCGGCGTTGTCGCCATCACGCATCCCGACCTGGGCACCCGCTTCTTCTGTTGCGATGGCGAGCCCGACCTGCTGTTCACCGAGAACGAGACGAACACCGAGAGACTGTCCGGGGAGCCGAACCGCACGCCTTACGTGAAGGACGGCGTCAACAACTACCTCGTCCACGGCGACACGGCCGCGGTGAACCCGGCGCAGACGGGCACGAAGGCGTCGGCGCATTACGCGCTGACCGTTCCGGCGAAATCCTCGCGGACCGTACGCGTGCGCCTGAGTGACGTCGCGCCCGAAGCCTCGGGCGCCCGCGCACCCTTCGGGGCAGAGTTCGACGCCGTGATGGCCGAGCGCCGCCTGGAAGCCGACCAGTTCTACGGGTCCGTGATTCCGAAGTCGCTGACCGGGGACGAAGCCCGCGTCATGCGCCAGGCGCTGGCCGGCATGCTCTGGTCGAAGCAGTTCTACAACTACGACGTCGATCGGTGGCTGGAGGAGCGAGGGTCGGACCCGTTCAAACAGCACACGCGCCGCGCGCCGCGCAACGAACACTGGCACCACATGTACAACGCCGACATCATCTCGATGCCGGACAAATGGGAGTATCCGTGGTACGCGGCCTGGGACCTCGCGTTCCACGTGCTCGCGCTCACGCTGGTCGACGAGGACTTCGGCAAGGAGCAGCTCGACATGATGCTGCAGGCGCGCTACCTGCATCCCAACGGCCAGCTGCCCGCCTACGAGTGGAACTTCGGCGACGTGAACCCGCCAGTGCACGCCTGGTCCACCGTCTTCACCTACCGGCTCGACAGGCTGCGGAAGGGCCGCGGCGACACCGAGTGGCTCGAGAAGTCCTTCCACAAGCTGCTGATGAACTTCACGTGGTGGGTGAACCGGAAGGACCGGGACGGCAAGAACGTCTTCGAGGGCGGGTTCCTCGGCCTCGACAACATCGGCGTGTTCGACCGGAGCGCGCCGCTGCCGACGGGCGGGTACCTGGAGCAGGCCGACGGCACCGCGTGGATGGCGCTGTTCTCCCAGAACATGCTCGAGATCGCCGCCGAACTGTCGGTCGAGCGGCCAGCCTATCTCGACATGTGCCAGAAGTTCCTCGAGCACTTCCTCTGGATCGCCTCGTCGATGGTGCACGCGGGCGACGACGTCGGCATGTGGGACCAGGAGGACGGGTTCTTCTACGACGTGCTCCGGCTGCCGGACGGCCGGGCCGAGCGCCTCAAGGTCCGCTCCATGGTCGGCCTGCTGCCGCTCTGCGCCGTGACGGTGTTCGAAGGGGACAACCTCTGGCGGTCGCCGGAGATCGTCCAACAGTTGACGCGATTCCTTGGGGCCAGGCCGGAACTGCGGGCGTTCATCCATGATCCGCTCGCGAAGGGGGAGGGCGGGCGCAGGCTGGCGTCAATCCTCAATGAAGCGTCTCTGCGCCGCGTACTGGCCGTCATGCTGGACGAGAACGAGTTCCTGGGCCGCTACGGGATCCGGGCCCTCTCCAAGTACCACGACCAGCACCCGTACGTGTTCTCGACCGGGGGTCGGTCGTATCGCGTGGGCTACCTCCCGGCCGAGTCCGATTCGGGCATGTTCGGCGGCAACTCCAACTGGCGCGGCCCGATCTGGATGCCGGTCAACGGCCTCATCATCCGCGCGCTGCTGCAGTACTACACGTACTACGGGGACAGCTTCACCATCGAGTGTCCGACGGGATCCGGCCGGCAGATGACGCTGTACCAGGTGGCGGAGGAGATCGGCCGGCGGCTCGCCGGGATCTTCGTGCGCGACGAACGCGGCCGCCGTGCGGTCTTCGGCGCCAACCGCACGTTCCAGGAGGATCCGAACTGGCGGGACTACGTGCTGTTCTACGAGTACTTCCACGGCGACAACGGCGCCGGCATCGGCGCCAGCCACCAGACCGGGTGGTCGGGTATCATCGGCCGCATCATGCACCTGTTCGCGACGACGACCGCCGAGCAATCGCTCGCGCTCGGCAAGTCGGCTGCAATCACCGAGATCGGCCATCCGGGGCGACCGGGATCGGAGGGTGCGGGTCACCGCACGACGTGACATGAGCACGCCGCGCTATCCGTCGCTCTATCAGATCAACACGCGCGTCTGGCTGACCGCGCGCTCTCGCGCGCTGGGCCGGGCCGCCACCCTCGACGATGTCCCGGACGAGGAACTGGATCGGCTGTCGAGCGCGGGGTTCGACTGGATCTGGCTGCTGAGCGTCTGGCAGACCGGCGCCGCGGGACAGCGGGTGTCCCGCGCGAACCCGGAGTGGCGGGCGGAGTTCGCACACACGCTCCCGGACCTGCAGGAATCCGACATCGCGGGCTCGGGATTTGCGATCACGGGGTACTCGGTCTCGGACACGCTGGGGGGCGACGGTGCGCTGGCGCGTTTCCTGGCCCGGCTCCGAGCGCGAGGCCTGCGCCTGATGCTGGACTTCGTCCCGAACCACACAGGTCTCGATCATCCATGGGTCGCGCAGCACCCGGAGTACTACATTCCAGGGACCGAGGACGACCTGGTCCGGGAGCCCGCGAACTACACGCGCGTGCCGCGCGACGGTGGCGACCTCGTGCTGGCGCACGGGCGCGACCCGTACTTCCCGGGCTGGCCGGACACGCTGCAACTGGACTACAGCAACGTCGCCACACAGGAGGCGATGATGGCGGAGTTGCTCGCCGTCGCCGGCCGGTGCGACGGCGTGCGCTGCGACATGGCCATGCTCGTCCTGCCGGACGTCTTCGAGCGCACGTGGGGACGCCGCGCGCCGGAGTTCTGGCCCGACGCCACCAGGCGTGTGCGCGAACGACAGCCGGACTTCTGTTTCATGGCAGAGGTCTACTGGGATCTGGAGTGGACGCTCCAGCAGCAGGGCTTCGACTACGCGTACGACAAGCGGCTGTACGACCGCCTTCGCGAGGGGCGCGCGGAACCGGTACGCGAGCACCTGCACGCCGGGCTCGACTACCAGGACCGAGTCGCCCGCTTCCTCGAGAACCATGACGAGCCGCGGGCAGCGGCGACATTCCATCCGGACGCGCATCGCGCGGCGGCCGTCGTCACGTTCCTGGCGCCCGGACTCCGGTTCTTCCACCAGGGGCAATTCGAAGGGTGTTTGAAGCGGATTTCGCCTCATCTTGTCCGCGGTCCCGAAGAGCCCATCGACGCGGTGTTGTCCACCTTCTACGAACGGCTGCTCGCCGTGTTGCGGCGGCCCGAACTTCGCGACGGCGACTGGCGGCTGCTGCCGTGCGGGCCGGCGTGGGGCCACAACGCGTCCTGGAAGCACTACGTCGCGTACAGCTGGCAGCTCGGAGGGGTGCATCGGCTGATCGTCGCCGTGAACGCCAGTCCCGTGTACAGCCAGTGCTTCGTCCGGTTACCGTTCGGCGACCTGGCCGGCAGCCAGTGGCGGTTGGAAGACCTGATCGGTGAGGCCGTCTACACCCGCGATGGCGGCGACCTGCAGACGTGGGGTTTGTTCTTGGACGAGCCTCCCTGGAAAGCCCAGGTGTTCACGCTGGCGCCGGCCGGCCGGGAATAGGATGCGTTCGGGCCTGCGTCTTTTGCCAGGACGAGGCCGAACGGCCCGGAAGCCGAAGTAGAATCGAGGATTATCTGCATGCTGGCGCGCGCCTGCGGCGTGCTTTTGACAACGAGGTCCTGGTGATGAAGCGCAACGCGATCCTCTCCCTTCTTGGCGCCCTCCTCGTCATGGTGTCGGCTTGTGCGAAGGAGGCCGCGCCCCCGCCACCTCCGCCGACCGAGGTCCAGGTGACGACCCCGCTCCAGCGGGACGTGCCGGTGTCGATGGAACTGGTCGGCCAGGCGGTGGGCTTCCAGGACGTCGAGATCCGGGCCCGCGTCGAGGGCTTCCTCGACGCGATGAACTTCACGGAGGGGACGTTGGTCAGGAAGGGCCAGGTCCTCTACCAGATCGATCCGAAACCGCTGCAGGCGGCGGTCGCCAGCGCGAAGGCGAACATGGTGACGTGGCAGGCGCGCCTCGAGAAGGCGACCAACGACGTCGCGCGCCTCACGCCGCTGGCCAAGCAGCAGGCCGTCAGCCAGCAGGAACTCGACAACGCGGTGGCACAGAAGGACGCGGCGGCGGCCCAGGTCGACGCCCAGAAGGCCCTGCTCGAGAAGGCGCAGTTCGACCTCGGCTACACCACGATCACGTCGCCGATCGACGGCCTGATCGGCACGACGAAGGTGAAGACCGGGAACCTGGTGGGCCGCGGCGAGAGCACGCTGCTGGTGACCATCTCCCAGATCGACCCGATTCTGTTCCGTGCGGGGATCGCGGAAGCCGAGTATCTCAAGGTGGCCCGCCGTGCGCAGGAGCAGAAGCAGGGCGGCGCGGCCAGGGGTGAGCCGGTCCCCATCCAGTTGATCCTGGCGGACGGCACGGTGCACCCCCACACGGGGCGGCTCGACGCCGTGGAGCGCAACATCGATCCGCTGACCGGCACGATCGCGCTGCAGATCAAGTTCGCGAATCCCGAGCGCCTCGTGCGGCCTGGCCAGTACGGCCGCGTAAAGTTCGACGTCGACGTGAAGAAGGGCGCCCTGCTGATTCCGCAGCGCGCCGTCCAGGAGCTGCAGAACCTCTACAACATCGCGGTGGTCGGCGCCGACAACAAGGTCACCTTCCGCAACGTCAAGGTCGGCCCGCGGGTCGACAGCCTGTGGGTGATTGAGGAGGGCCTGAGCGCCGGCGACCGGGTGATCGTCGAAGGGCGGCAGAAGGCCCGTGACGGCATGGTGGGCTCGCCGAAGCCGGTAGCGGCCGATGCGGCGGGTGGCGGGACGAAGTCCGCCGAAGCCGCGTCTGCCGGTGCGGCGAAGGCGGAGGTGAAGTAGCCATGGCCCGCTTCTTCATCAACCGCCCCATCGTCGCGATGGTGATCTCCATCGTGACGGTGCTGCTCGGCGTCGTGGCCATGAGCGGACTGCCGATCGCGCAGTACCCCGAGATCGTGCCGCCGATGGTACAGGTCACCACGACGTTTGTCGGCGCCAGTGCGACGGACGTCGAAGCCTCGGTCGCCACGCCGGCCGAGCAGAAGATCAACGGCGTCGAGAACTCGATCTACATGAAGTCGACCAACGCCAACGACGGCACGCTGACCCTGAAGGTCAGCTTCGACGTCGGGTCGAACCTCGACATGGCGAACGTCCTGACGCAGAACAAGCTGTCGGAGGCGATGCCCCAGCTGCCCGCGTCGGTCAAGACGTATGGCGTGGCGGTGAAGAAGGCGCTGGCCTTTCCGCTGCTGGTCATCTCGGTCAAGTCGCCCAACGGCACCTACGACAACAACTTCCTGTCGAACTACACGACCATCAACATCCAGGACAACCTGGCGCGCATCAAGGGCGTCGGCCAGATCAACCTGTTCGGCGGCAGCGACTACGCGATGCGCATCTGGCTGAGGCCGGATCGGATCGCGCGCCTCGGCATCACGGTGCCGGACATCGTGAACGCCATCGGGCAGCAGAACACGCTCTCGCCGTCGGGCCAGTTCGGCGGCCAGCCGGCCGCGCCGGGCACGGAGTTCACCTACACCGTCCGGACGCAGGGACGGCTGCTGAACGAAGCGGAGTTCGGCGAGATCATCGTCCGCTCGAACCCGGATGGATCGCAGGTCCGCCTGAAGGACGTCGCGCGGCTCGAACTCGGCACCCAGCTCTACAACGCGATCGGCCGCCATGACGCCAAGCCCGCGGCCGTCCTCGCGGTCTTCCAGATCCCCGGCACCAACGCGATCGCGGTTGCCGACGAGATCAAGAAGTCGATGGAGGATCTGTCCAAGCGGTTCCCGCGGGACATGGAGTACAAGATCTCGCTCGACACGACGCTGCCGGTGTCGGAGGGCATCGCGGAGATCAAGACCACGCTCATCGAGGCCGTCGTCCTCGTCATCATCGTGGTGTTCATCTTCCTGCAGAACTGGCGCGCCACGCTGATCCCGCTGCTGACCGTGCCCGTGTCGCTGGTCGGCGCGTTCATCTTCTTCCCGATGCTCGGGTTCTCGATCAACGTGCTCTCGCTGCTCGGCCTCGTCCTCGCCATCGGCATCGTCGTCGACGACGCGATCGTCGTCGTCGAGGCGGTCATGCACCACATCGAGCATGGCATGACGCCGAAAGACGCCACCTACAAGGCCATGGACGAAGTGTCTGGGCCGGTCGTGGCCATCGCCCTCATCCTGGCCGCCGTGTTCGTGCCGGTCGGTTTCATGCCAGGCATCTCGGGCATGCTCTACCAGCAGTTCGCGATCACCATCGCGATCGCGGTGCTGCTGTCGGCGTTCAACGCGCTGACGCTGTCGCCGGCGCTCGCGGCACTGCTGCTCAAGCCCGCGACGGGCAAGAAGACGCTGCTGACGCCGTTCTACCGCGGTTTCAACAAGGTGTTCGGCAAGGGGACCGACGTCTACATCACCTTCGCGGGCTTCCTGGCCCGCAAGCTGGTGGTGAGCGTGGTGCTCATCGGCGGGCTCGTCTTCCTGACGGTCGTGCTGGTCGGGAGGATCCCGGGTGGCTTCGTGCCCGAAGAGGACCAGGGCTACATCCTGGTGAACGCCATGCTGCCCGACGCCTCGTCGCTGCAGCGGACCGACGCAGTGATGAAGAAAGTCGAGAAGATCCTGCACGAGAACGAGGGCGTCGAGGGCTACAACACGATCAGCGGCTTCAGCCTGATCACCGGCGCGTACTCCTCGAACATGGGTTTCTTCTTCGTCCAGCTCAAGGAGTGGAAGGAACGCAACACTCCCGAGCTGCACTCGAGCGGCATCGTCAACGCGCTCAACAGCGCCTTCGCCAAGGAGATCCCCGAGGGCGTGATTGTAGCCTTCGGCCCGCCGTCCATTCCCGGTCTCGGTACGGGCGCCGGGTTCACCATGGAGCTCGAGGACCGCGTCGGCCACACGCCGGAGTGGCTGGCGCAGCAGGCGAACCAGTTCATCGCGGCCGCGAGCAAGCGTCCCGAGATCGGGCGCCTCAGCACGCTGTATCGCGCGAACGTGCCGCAGGTGTACGCCGACATCGACCGCGGCAAGGTGCTGAAGGTCGGCGTGCCGATCGCCGACGTGAACACGACGCTCGGCGCGCTGCTCGGCAGCGCGTACGTGAACGACTTCAACAGGTTCGGGCGCGTCTACAAGGTCTACGTGCGGGCCGAGCCCGAGTACCGGACCGACCCAAAACAGCTCGGCCTGTTCTACGTGCGCAGCGCCAAGGGCGACATGGTGCCGCTCGACACCCTCGTGTCGACGCGGCCGACCAGCGGACCCGAGTTCACGAACCGGTTCAACCTCTATCGGGCGGCTGAAGTCACCGGCGTGCCGAAGGACGGCTACAGCTCGGCGCAGGCGCTGAAGGCACTGGAGGAGGTCGCGGCCGACGTGCTGTCGCCGGACATGGGCTACGAATGGGCCGACATGTCCTACCAGGAGAAGAAGGCCCCGAGTCCGGTCGCCACCTTCGCCGTGGCGATCCTGCTCGTGTTCCTCGTGCTCGCGGCGCAGTACGAAAGCTGGACGCTGCCGTTCAGCGTGTTGCTGGGCACGCCGTTCGCCGCCTTCGGGGCCTACTTCGGTCTCTGGGTGGCGCGGCACTCGTCGACGAGCTACGTGAACAACATCTTCGCGCAGATCGGGCTGATCATGCTGATCGGACTTGCCGCGAAGAACGCCATTCTCATCGTCGAGTTCGCCAAGATGCTGCACGAGCAGGGCAAGGACGTGTACGCCGCGGCGATCGAGTCTGCACGGCTTCGCTTCCGGCCGATCCTCATGACGGCGTTCGCGTTCATCCTGGGCGTCGTGCCGCTGGTCAGAGCGACGGGCGCCGGCGCCGAGTCGCGGAAGGTCATGGGCATGACGGTGTTTTCCGGCATGCTCATCGCCACCATCCTCGGCGTCCTGCTCGTGCCGATGCTCTACACGCTGGTCGGCAAGCTGACCGGCTCCAAGCCTGGACACACGCCTCCGCCGGATGCGGGGGCGGGCGCGCCGGCTGGAGGAGGCCACTAATGCGCACGCACTCTCTTTTCCCGCCGATCAGCCTCAAGGCCGCAGCGCTCGTCCTCGCGGTCACCGCAGCCGGCTGTGCCGCCGTCGGCCCGAACTACGAGCGGCCGAAGCTGGAGCCGCCGGCCCTCTACCGCGACGCCACGCCGGCGCCGACGCCCGAGTCGGTCGCCGATCTCCCGTGGTGGCAGCTGTTCTCGGACCCGGCCCTGCACGGGCTGATCCGCGAAGGTGTCGCGAACAATCTCGACCTGAAGCTGGCGGCGGCGCGTGTCGTCGAATCCCGGGCGCTCGCCGGCGTCGCGAAATCGTACCTCTACCCGGAGGTCGGTGTCGGGTTCGGCACGAAACAGGAACAGGTGTCCCGCGTCGGCGATCCGAAGGCGAGCGAAGCCGCGGTGCCGGATCGCACGTACAGCAACTGGGCGCTCAACGGCACCCTCTCCTGGGAAATCGACTTGTTCGGCCGGATCCGCCGCGGAAAGGAAGCGGCGGTCGCGCAGTACCTGGCATCCGAGGAGGGGAAGAAGGCGGTGCTGGTCACGCTGGTGGCCGACATCGCGTCGACCTACCACTACCTGCGCGAGCTGAACCTCGACCTCGAGATCGCCCGGCGGACGGTGAAGATCAACGAGGACACCGTCGTCTACTACGAGCGGCGCCTCCAGGGCGGCGTGTCGAATCGCCTGGAAGTGGACCAGGCGAAAGCCAACCGTGCGAACACGGCGGCGGCCATCCCGAACATCGAGCGGCAGGTTGCGATTGCCGAGAACGCCCTGAGCGTCCTCGTCGGTCGCGTCCCTGGCTCCGTCGCCAGGTTCGGACCGCTGGGCGAGAGCGAAGTCCCGCCCGACGTGCCGAGCGGTCTGCCGGCCCAGCTGCTGGAGCGGCGGCCCGACATCCGCCAGGCCGAACAGCTGCTCGTCGCGGCCAACGCGAACATCGGCGTGGCGAGAGCGCTGTTCTTCCCCACGATTGGCCTGACAGGCTCGGCCGGCGCCATCAGCAGCTCGCTGTCGGACTTCCTGACGCCGCAGTCGATGATCTGGTCGTTCGGCGCCGGGTTGCTGCAACCCATCTTCAACGGCGGGCGTCTCAAGAACAACTACGAGGCGGCAAAGGCCCGCTACGACCAGGCACTGGCACAGTACCAGCGGTCCGCGCTCAACGCGTACCGGGAAGTCGCCGACGCCCTGGTTACGATCCAGAAGCTGGCCGAGCAGCGCAGGGAGCTCCAGTCGGGGGTGGACGCGCTGCGTGACGCGACGACGCTGGCGCGTTCGCGGTACGACAACGGCCTGTCGAGCTACCTGGAGGTGCTGCTTGCCGATCAGTACCTGTTCAGTGCTGAGCTGCAGCTCGCGGCCGTGCGCGGCTCTCAGCTCCGCGCCGTAACCCAGCTCTATCGCGCGCTTGGAGGCGGGTGGCAGCTCGAACCGGCGCCGCCGCAGACCGCGCCGGCACCGTCAGTGAAGTAACGGCCGGTCGGGGAGGCGAGCGGACCGCACAAGGCGGGCGGGGCGCGCGCGACCAATTGCCTATCGCGGTCCCTGAGGCTACTGAGGCACGTGGCGAGATCGTTCAAGAGATCACACATATGACAGAGAGGTACAGGATGAAGAGAGCATTAAGTCTGGCGGCGGCATTTCTGCTGATCGGTTCGTTCGCGGCGGCGCAGGACGTCAGCTACAACTTCGACCAGCAAGCGGACTTCACGAAGTACAAGACGTACAAGTGGGTCGCGGCCAAGAGCAACGAGCAACTCGACGAGCTCACGGCGAAGCAGATCGTCACCGCCTTCGAGAAACAGCTTGCGGCGAAGGGGCTCACCGCGGCCACGGGCGACACGGCGGACGTGTTCGTGGCGTACCAGGTCGCCGTGAGCAAGGAAAAGGAACTCCAGACCTGGGACACCGGCTATTCCATGGGGCCGGGCTGGGGCGGCCGCTACTACGGCGGCTACTACCGAGGCGGCTACGGCGGCGGCATGTCGACCACTACGAC
>JAPKZP010000056.1 GCA_026393735.1 Acidobacteriota bacterium | reverse complement strand
TCGCGCCGCTCATCTCGATGAACGTGCCGCTCGCGCCCGTCAGCTTCGGCAACACGGGCGTCGTCCTCGTCGCCACGGTGCTGCCAGGCGCCATCGCGGCGTACAGCCGGTTGCCCGGCGCCACGAGGTCGGGCTTCATCACCATGTCGATGGCCGACGGACCCCGCGAGCTGTACGTCGTCACCACGTCGTCGCCGCGCGCAACGGTGCCCTTCGTGTTCAGCGCGCCCACGGTGATCGCGTCCGGCAGGTTGCCGGGCGACGCGATGCCGCCGTAGACCATGATTTCTTTGCCGTCGACGGTCACCTTGCCGTAGTTGCCGGCCGACGCCACGACGATGAACCCGGCGTCCACGAGCTTCTGCGCGGCCTGGCACAGCGGGTCCTCGGTATACGACTCGAACACGGGGTGGCCCATCGACAGGTTCACCACGCGCACGCCGAGCTTGCGGCCGTTCTTCAGCACCCACTGCATGGCGCGGATGACGTCGCTCGAGCTGCCGCTGCCGTCAGCCTGCAGCACCTTCAAGGACACAATCCGCGCGCCGGGCGCCACGCCGCCGATGGTGCCGTTCGCGCCCGCGGCCGGGACTGCCACGTCGGTGCCGGCAATCACATCGGCGATGTGCGTGCCGTGGCCGAACCGGTCGGTCAGGTCGTTCGCGCCCGTAAAGTCCTTCTGGAAGACGACCTTGCCGGCAAGCGCGGGGTGCGTCGCGTCCACGCCCGAGTCGATCAGGGCGACGACAATGCCCTGGCCGGTGACGGGGCCGAGTTCGTCGAAGCCCGCGTAGACGGCGCTGGCGCCGATGGCGTCGCGCGTGACGGCCATCTGGCCGTGCACCTTGGTGTCGAGCGAGAAGTGGGCGAACTCGGGGTCGCCGGCCGCCGCGTCGAGCGCCGCAGCCGAGCCCTCGAGCACCACGCCGTCGTCCAGCGTCTTCTTGACGCGGAGACCGTAGCGCTTCGCGGCCTGCTGCAGCCGCGTGGCGTCGCCGCTGACGATGACCTCGAGCGACGCGCGCGTCGGCGCCTGCAGCTCGTCCGACAGGTCCTTCGCGAGCCTGGCGCGGTGCTGCGCCGAAGCCGGGGCCGCCAGCGCCAGCATCACCAGCGCCATCAGCATCCCCGTCAGTGTCCGCCGCACGATCGCTTCACCGCTCTTCATAACGCCTCCGTGGGTGGCCTCCCACAGTCCGAGGGTTGTATCCGCCAATCTGTCGCAATGCCCTACGTTCGTTCCATCCAGCACGACCGCACCGAGTCGACAAGCGCGCGCTGCGAACCGAGCGCGGTGCGGACGGTCTGCAACTGCCCCTGCTTGATCAGGTAGTAGACGGTGCGGCGAGAGACCTGCAGAACCTGACCGGCCTGGGCCAGCGACATGCTCCGGCCCTCGAATCGGCTGAAGGAATCGTCTGGAAGTACCGCCATCTGCACACCACACCTCCAGACTGCGGATGAGCGAATTCGGTGCCAGATCCGGGGGTGAAGACGGGCTGGAGGGGAAGAGCTGGAAGTGTCTCGAAACGAGACACTTAGCGGCGGCGGTGGAAAACG
>JAPKZP010000379.1 GCA_026393735.1 Acidobacteriota bacterium | reverse complement strand
GCGGGTGTGACCCGCGCGAAGCGTCCGCCAGTGCCGTATCTGAACGAGCCTTGGTACTGTTGAGCCGAGCCATCCGAAGAGCAGGTGGCTCTTCTCTGAACACTCTGGATTCGGGGTTCCCGTCTTCGCCCTCCGGGCTCCGGCGAGGCAGGCGGGATCTGGATGTCATGAAGCGAGTGCTGCTGTTGACGACGGCGACGGGCTACCAGACCCGGTCCTTTGGGGACGCGGCAGCACGGCTCGGTATCGAGCTCGTCTTCTGGCTCGACCGCTGCCGGGGGCTGGCGGATCCATGGGGTGACCGCTCCCTCGTCGTCCGCTACTACGACGATGACCGCTCGCTCGAGACGATCGTCGGCGCGGCGAGCGAAGGCCCGATTGACGGCGTGATCGCGCTGGGCGACCAGCCGACCGTGCTGGCGGGGCGCGCAGCCGAGGCGATTGGCCTCCCGTTCCACCCACCGGACGCCGCACGCATCTGCCGCAACAAACGTGAGGGACGCCAGCGGCTGCAGTCGGCCGGGCTGCCCGTCCCGGCGTTTCAGTGCGTCGACGTGGAGGCGAGTCCCCACGAGGTGGCCGGCCGTCTCACGTACCCCGTCGTCGTCAAGCCGCTCGGGCTCTCGGGCAGCCGCGGCGTCATCCGCGCCGACGATCCCGCCGGGTTCGTCCGGGCGTTCGCGCGCGTGCAGCACATCTTGCGGGCGCCCGACATCCGCCCCATGAAGGACCCCGCGCACCGGCACATCCTGATCGAATCGTTCATTCCGGGGACCGAATTCGCGGTTGAAGGCGTGATGCAGCACGGCGAACTGCACGTGCTCGCCATCTTCGACAAGCCGGATCCGCTGGAGGGTCCGTTCTTCGAGGAGACCATCTACGTGACGCCGTCTCGCGCGGCGGACGGCGACGTGCATCGCATCGTGGCCGGCGTCACGGCGGCAGCTTCGGCATTCGGTCTGCGGCACGGTCCGATCCATGCCGAGTGCCGCCTCAACGCTGCCGGCGTGTTCGTGCTCGAGATCGGGGCGCGGCCCATCGGGGGACTCTGTGCCCGCTCCCTGCGGTTCGAGGATGCCGCGACGCGTGCCGCACGCTCAGCGATCCGGCGCGCAGGTTGTGGCGGGGACGCCCCGATCCCGTTCGAGGAGCTTCTCCTGCGCCATGCGATCGGCGAGGACGTCGGCGGCTGGGTCCGCGAGTCGAGGGCCTCTGGCGTGATGATGGTGCCGATCCCGCACGCGGGCGTGTACCGGGGTGTCGACGGCGTCCAGGCGGCGTGCCGCGTGACGGGGATCGACGAGGTCCTGATCACGGCGAAGCCGGATCAACACCTCGTACCGCTGCCTGAAGGGGCGAGTTACCTGGGGTTCATCTTTGCGCACGCGGCGACCGCGGCGGCGGCCGTCGGCGCGCTGAGGGCTGCACACCATGCGCTGCGCTTCCGGATTGACCGGGAACTGCCCATGGCGAAAGCGCCCTTTGCTTGACCGGCGCGCCCCGTCGCGCGCCGGTCAAGCAAGGTGTGCTACTTCTGCTTCGGGGGCACGTAGTCGGGTGGCAGCGCCGCGGCCTCGCCGAAGAAGAACTCCTCCATCTGCTTCGCCATCAGTTCCTGCGCTTCCTTCTGGAAGGGGAGAAGACGGTACTCGTTGAGGATCATCTTCATCCGCTCCTCCCACTGCTTCCACGCCTCCTGCGAGACGTTGTCGAAGATGCGCTGGCCGAGTTCGCCGGGCCACGGCGCCTTTTCCAGGCCGGGCAGTTCCTTGCCAAACTTCACGCACTTGACCATGCGGCTCATCTGTATCCTCCGGTTCGACGGGATTCATCATCAGTGTATGCGGTTCGGGACGGGAGGCACGGCAGGAATCGATCGAATTCCCGATCCCGAGTCCCCACACCCTGCGGCGTCTGAATCGTCCTTCTCCACTTCGACCCTGGCATCATTGAAACAGGCCCCGGCTCCGAGGTCTGCCAGCGTGTCCGGCGCGAGGGCGTTTGCCGTGGAGCCGTTCGCCGTGTGGCGGCTCCAGAGCCCCTTGGGCAGCGAGACGCAGCCGGGCCGGATCGTGGGCTCGATCGACAGCAGGCAACGCACGTCGCCGAGGTCGTTGAAGACCCGCACGTTGTCTCCCTCCCTGAGGTTGCGGGCGTGGGCATCGTCGGGGTGCATGACCAGCGACGCGGGCCGCGTGATGAGTTCGCCGAGCGACGACGAAATCGTCTTTTCGCTCGATGGCGAGAGCAACGCGAGCGGCCGCCGATCGGTGCCGGGGTCGGGCTGGTAGGTATACAAGCCGAGCGGCGCCTGGCGATCCAGCGCCTCGGGGAAGAGATCGATCTTCCGATCCGGCGTGCGCGGGAACACGTCCACGAACTGGATAGGGGCGGTGCCGCACGGCGGCTCGGCGGGCGTGCCGTCCCGGAGCGCGCCGGAGATCTCTGCCGGCATCTCGTCAAGCACCCTCAGCATCATCTCGACCTCGTCGCGCGGATCGCCGTCCTGGGAGAGGCCAAGCCGCGCCTCGAGTTCGGCGAACACCTCGACATTCGGGCGGGCCTCGCCGACGGCGTCGATGACCGGCCGGGTGAGCTGAAGGCTGATGGGGCCGTAGGCGCGGGCGAAGTCGTACTGTTCGATGAAGGTCGTCGCCGGCAGCACGATGTCCGCGAACCGCGCGGTGTCGGTCATGACCTGGTCGAACACCACCGTCGTGAGATCCTCGCGTTCCAGGCCGCGGCGTGTGAGGTTCTGGTGCGGAACGGTCGCGAGCGGATTGCAGTTATACACGAACAGCACCTTCACGGGCGGCGACACCGGTCCGGTGAGCATGCGTCCGAGTTGGTTCATGTTGACGACGCGCGTGGACGCTTCGCCGGCGCCGATCCAGGTCTTGTTGAGTCCCCAGGAGGCCGAATTGCTGAGCGTGAATCCGCCGCCGCGGACCCCGAACTTCCCGGCTACCGCCGGAAGCGCAAGAATGGCCGCCGTCGCGTTGCCGCCGTTGCGGTTGCGCTCCAGGCCCCACCCGCAGCGGATGACGGCGGGAGAGAGGCGGGCATACAGCGTGGCCAGGCGTTCGATGTCCGCGGCCGCGATGCCGGCGACGTCGGCGGCCCGCTCCGGTGTCCATTCGCGAGCCCGCTCGCGCAGCCGATCGGCGCCGCGCGTGTGTGTCGCGAGGAACGCCTCGTCTGCGTGGCCGTGCTCGAACAGGTGGCGATGCACGGCGAGCGCCACGGCCACGTCGGTCCCTGGCCGGATGGCGAGGTGAACATCGGCCTTGCGGGCCAGCGGTGTCGACCGCGGGTCGATGACGGCCAGCACGGCGCCTGCCCGCTGCGCCTCGAGAATGTACGGCACGAGGTGGATGCCGGACGCCGACGGGTTCGCGCCCCAGACCACGATGAGCCTGGCGTGGGCGTAGTCCGCGTAGGTGACCGACGGCATCTTGCCGTACAGCGCCTCGTTCGCCGCGCCGCTCGTCGAGGCGCAGAGCGTCCGCGCCAGGCGGGATGCGCCGAAGCGCCGGAAGAGCCGGGCGTCGACCGTATCCTGCGTGAGCAGACCATTGGAGCCGCCGTAGTAGAAGGGCAGCACCGACTCGGCCCCGAAGCGCTCCCGCGCGTCGCGCATCGCCTCGGCCACGCGCTCCAGCGCTTCCTCCCACTCGATCCATCGGAATGCGCCGGAGCCCTTCGCGCCGATACGCACGCCCGGTTTCATGATCCGGTCGGCTCCGTACACCCGGTCGCCAAATCGGCGGACCTTCGCGCAGATGTAGCCATTCGTGACCGGGTTGTGGTGGCTGCCGTCGATGGCGACGAGACGCCCGTCTTCGAGCGAGACCTGCAGGCTGCACGAATCGGGGCAGTCGAGCGGACAGGCTGTGTGGACGACGCGGCCGCGCTGTGTGATCACTTGGGCAGCTGTGCGCGCACCGCCTGGCCGTGCTGCAGCTCGCGGAGCGCCTGGAAGGGGCCGACCACGATGGGCGTGCCCGCGTTGACGCCGGCGACCTCGATATCGAGGCCACCGATGAGCCCCGCCTTGACCGGCTGGAACCGCACCGTCCGACCCTCCGGCACGAAGACGCCGGTTTCGTCGCGTCCGCCCGCATCCGGGCGGATCACGACGGCTTGCAGCGGCACCGTCAGCACGCCCTGCCGCTCGGCCGTGAGGATCTCGGCGTCGCACGTGAGGCCCGGACGGAATTGCCGGCCGGGATTGTCGAGCCGCACTTTGACCCTGAACTCCCGTGCCGCGGCGCCGGCGCCGGTGACGGGCAATGCGCTGGCGCCGATCTCGACCACGTGACCCGTAAACCGCTGGCCGGGGATGGCTTCGAGGGTGACCGTGGCCGCCTGGCCGAGTTCGACGCGCAGCACGTCGGCTTCGGCCACTTTGACTTCGGCGTCGATGGACGTCAGGTCGGAGATCGTCATCAGCGTCGTGCCGGGCTGATTCTGGATGCCAATCACGACCATCTCGCCTTCCTGCACCGGCAGGCGTGTCACCACGCCGGCGATCGGCGCGACGATTTCGGTCTTCGCGAGCACGTCGCCGACACGGGCGGCGTCGGCTTTGGTTTCGGCCAGCCGCCGTTCGGCCGATTCGCGCGCACTCTGCAGGCGGCGGATGGCCGCCTGGGCACCGGCTACCTGGGCCGTGGCGGTGTCGGCCGCCGCCCTGGCGCTGTCCAACTCGGCGGCAGGCACGAGCCCCTCGCGCCGCAGGTCCTGCGTCCGCTGGAGGCTGAGGGCAGATTCCGTGGCGCGAGCCTTGGCGACATCGAGTTCGGCCTGGGCCGCCAGCAACTGCTCGGCGGCCGCCCGGCCGTCCGCTTCTGCGCCCTTGACGCGTGCGGTGGCCGCGGATGCCCCGGCCGTCGCCTGGACCGCGTCGATGCGCGCGAGCACCTGGCCCGCAGTCACCACGTCGCCTTCCTTGACCCGCAGTTCCACGAGACGGCCCATGGCGCTCGAGCCGATGTCCGCGTAGCGCTGCGCCACGATCTGGCCGGAGGCGGTCACGAACGACCGGAACGTCGCCTGACGCGTCACCGGCGCGAGATCAACCGCAATCCCGCCGCGATCCCGCCGCAGGATTATCCCCGCGGCGACCACGACGAGCGCCACGGCCGCCACTATCCAGATCGTACGACGTCGCATAGCTCCCACTCTACCACGCAGGTATTCGCCCGTTCGTCTTCAGACGCCATGACCCCCGACGGGGGATCCCGCGGGGATGGAACGGCGTCCATCTGGTACACTCGGTCTTTCGCTGTGGCCATGTGATGCTCCTCCGAATCCGTTCCTACCGTGAGGCGATCGCCCAGGGCGTGTCGTCCGCGCTGGCGCAGCCGCTCCGGGCCGGTCTTGGCGCGCTGGCGGTCGCCGTCGCCGTCGCCACGATTGTCGTCGTGGTGACCGCGCTCGACGGGCTGGCCCGCTACGCCAGGACGACGGGCGCCCGCGCCTTCGGGAGCGATACGTTCCTGCTCGCGCAGATCGCCACTTCAGGTCAGAGCAGTCGCCGCGACCTCGCGGAGAAGCAGGAGCGCAATCCCGCCATCCGCAGATCCGACCTTCGATTTCTCGAACGCTATGCGGGCCGCGGCATCATCTCCGCCTCCACCGTGCAGCGGACCGGTCAGGTGACCGCTGGCGCAATGAAGTACGAGAACGCGGCCATCAGCGGTGCGACGGCCACGCTGGCGGAACTGCGGGACCTCGGCCTGGCCCGCGGGCGGTTCCTGCAGCGCGACGAGGACCTGCGCGGCGCGCAGGTCGCCGTGATTGGCGCGGACGTCGCCGAGACCCTGTTCCCGGCGGGCGAGGCGCTGGGAGGCTTCATTCGCATCGCCGGGCGCCGCTTCGAGGTCATCGGTGTTCAGCTTCGGCTCGGGTCGTCGGGCGGCACGTCGCTCGACCGGTTCGTGTGGATGCCCATCACGACATTCGAGCGTCTCTACGGACAGCCGCCGACGCTGAGCATCTTCGCGAAGGCCAGGGAGGCTGAGGAGACCGTCGCGGCGGAAGGCACCGCACGCGCCGCGCTGCGCGCACGGCGCCAGCTCGCCCCGGCCGTGGCCGACAATTTCGACCTCCTGACGCCGGAGGCCGCGCGCGACTTCGTGCTGCGCGTGTCGGAACGCGTCGGTGCGGCGGCTGCGCCGATTTCCGCCATGGCGCTGCTCGCCGCGATCGTCGTCATCACCAACACCACGCTCGTGTCGGTGACCCAGAAGACGCGGGAGATCGGGGTTCGACGCGCGCTGGGGGCGACCCGGCGCCAGATCATGGGGGAGGTCGTGGCGGAGTCCACGGTCGTGTCGATCGCGGGCGGCGTCGCAGGCACGCTGCTCACGGCGGCTGCTGTCAGCGTCCTCGCCCGCTTCGCCAGCCTCGACGTCGTCGTCAAGGGATCGACCATGGCATGGGCGATCGGGGCGGCAGCGGTCAGCGGCCTGGCGGCGGGATACTACCCCGCGCGTCGCGCGACCCGCATCGACGTCATCGCCGCGGTGCGGGTGGAGTAGCCCATGGAAGCCCGCGTGCGTCCACCGGCATTCCCGATGAGATCGACGTGGGCCGTCGACGCGGCCGAAGCGGGGACGCTCGCGCTGGATTCACTGAGAAGCCAGCCGCTGCGGTCGGGCCTCGCAGTGGCCGGGGTGGTCATCGGGATCGTCACGGTGGTCCTCGTCGCCACTGTGCTCGTGGGCGTCCGCAATGGCATCGCCGGGCTGTTCCGTGAACTCGGCACCGAGAACGTGTTCGCGTTCCACCGGGCCGGCGACCCGTACTCGCCGGCATCGGACAAAGATGCGCAGCGGAAGCCCCTCGACGTGAGGTTCGCCGCGGCGATCTCGGCATCGGCGACGTCGGTGCGCGACGCGGCCGCGCAGATCATCGTGCCACCGATCGTCGACGGGCGCCCGCTCGTCGCGCGCTACGGGTCGAACGAGAGCGACACGGTGCTCGTCGAGGGCGCCACGCCGAACTTCTTCGAGATCACCGGGACGGAGTTCCGGGCCGGCCGGCCCTTCACGGATCTCGAGCACCGCTCGGCCGCTCGGGTTGCCGTGATTGGATCGAACGTCGCCCGGGCGCTGTTCGGATCCACGTCCGCGATCGGCAAGGCCTTTACGCTCGGTGGCGACACGTACTACGTCGTGGGAGAGGCCGCGCCTCGGCGGGGCACGTTCTTCGGCGAGAACCGGCAGGACAGCGTCATCTCGCTGCCGGCCGGGACCGTGGCCCGCCGGTTTCCCGATGCGACGCAGACGATTCTCTACGCGCAGGCCAGGCCTGGTCAGCTCGAGGCGGCCAAAGTCGAGGTCGAGTTCGTGCTGCGGCGCCTGCGGGGACTGGCGCCGGGGGCCGACAACGACTTCTCGCTGTCGACCGCCGAGCAGATCATCGCGCAGTTCGATCAGATCAGCGAGCAGATCGGGCTGGCGACGTTTGCGCTGGCAGCCGTCAGCCTGGTCATCGGCGGGATCGGCATCGCCAATGTCATGGTGATCAGCGTCACGGAGCGGACGCGGGAAATCGGTACCCGGCTCGCGATCGGCGCCCGGCGGCGGGACGTGCTGTGGCAGTTCCTGATTGAAGCCGCCCTGCTGTCCGCGGCCGGCGGCCTGATCGGCGTCGCGATCTCGTGGGCGATCGGACTTCTTTTGAGCCTGTGGGCGCCGGCGTTTCCGTCCGTGCCGCCGATGTGGGCCGTTGTGGGCGGACTGGCGTCGGCGATTGCCACCGGCATGGTTGCCGGCTACCTGCCGGCCCGCCGCGCCGCGGGGCTCGACCCCGTCGACGCCCTCCGCTACGAGTAGCTACAGCTGCTGCATGCGGCCGGCTTTGCGATCCCAGAACTCGACCCGCGTGACAGCGATCTTGATCAGCGACAGATCGGGATCGCTGGCGCCGCCCGCGAACCACTGGTTGTAGGCCGGGCTCCACATCTGGCCGGCATGCTCCGCGTCACACACGACCGTCGCGCCGCCCGACACGGACACGAAGCGGTCCTCCGGCGCGGAGACGTAGGTCACGTTGACGTGGCCGTTGCCGGCGACTTCCTGGGCCACCGCCGATCCGGTGCGCGTGAAGAACCACAGGCACCCGTCGAAGGCGTTGGCCGTGGCCACCATGGGCCGGCTTCGCAGCCCGCCGTCAGCCATGACCGTCGTGAACATCGCGAACGGGATTTCCTTGATGAGGTCGCGAAATCGCTGCGCGTCATAGCGTCCCGGGTTCTGGTCCGACATCGGAGTCCTCCGTCGAGCAAATGTTCTTGCGGATGACGTCAGTCTACCTTGTAGAGCGACGCCAACATCCAACTAGTCTCGGATTGCCTGCGAAACAGGGCCATCGACGTCCTGAGCGACGCGGTCCGCCCGGGCTCGACGGGGAAGTCCCGCCAGGTGAACTCGACTTCCGTGGAACTCCGGCCGATGCGGCGGACCGCCAGCACGTCCACCAGCTGCCGCCCCACGAGCGAGCCTTGCCGGTGCGTGAACTCTGGCGACGTCCGAAGCACGTTGGCCGCGTCAGCCGCCGACAGGTCGCTGCTCCCGGCCCCACAGGCCCAGGCGGCGACGAGCGTCAGCCCCAGCAGGGCCACGACAGGAATCCGCGTCGTCATGCGTGCCGATCAGTATAATCCAGCCGCCGCCCCGGATCCGCGACGTCTCGATCAGAACAACGATCGTTGGCGGGCGGGTCGTGTTCGAGCAGGCCGTGCCGCGCTGACGCGCCGTTCGAGCGCGATCAGGGCCTCCTTGACCGGCAGGCCGCCGCCGTACCCGACGAGGGCGCCGGTGCTGCCGATCACGCGGTGGCATGGGACGACGATGGGGAGGGGATTCCGGCCGTTGGCCAGCCCGACGGCCCTGACGGCTCGAGGCCGGCCGATCCTCTCCGCCAGTTCCCCGTAGGCACAGGTCTCGCCGTACGGGATCTTCATGAGCGCCTTCCAGACGTCGATCTGGAAGGGCGTGCCCTTCACGTGCAGTTTCAGGTCGAACGTGGTGCGCGTGCCGCCGAAATACTCGGCGAGCTGGGCCTTGACCTCATGGAAGGGCGTGGCGGACTGCTTCCAGTGCGGTTCGGGCGTCCGCGCGCCCTTGCCGCACGGGAAGCTGACGTACCGGAGGCCGTGATCGTCGCAGCCGGCGAGCATCAGCGTCCCGACCGGCGTGTCCACGTACGTGTAGAACGTCTGATGGTCGCGCTGGCTGTGCATCACGTTCACCGGGGCTCCTTCTTCGCCGTCGCCGGTTTCTTGCCCTTGATGGGATCCGCCGGCTTCTCGACGAGCTTGATCTGCCCGAGGGCTTCCGCGGCCTTCAGGTAATCGACGACGTCCTGCAGCGGCACGGGTTCGAATTCGCCCGAGATGAAGTCGCGGATTTCGAGCACGGTCTTCTGCTGGCGCATGACCGTGCCGAGCTCACCGGTGATGTGGCCCGGGATCCTCCGGCGCGCATCTGCCATCGCCTGCATGGCCGGCGTCAAGGGCCCGCTGCTCTGGCCGCCGCGCCCCCCGCCCACACCCATGGCGGGCGCGTCGCCGGCCGGCGGGACGGGCTCCACCAGGGTCAGCGCCGCCTTCCTCTCGAGTTCGGTCGGTGCCGGCTCGGTGCCCGGCTGTTTCATCTGTTCAGCCTTCAGCCTGTACACGGCCGTCACTTCGTTCTGCAGCGCCGCCGCGCGCTGGTCGATCAGCGCGTCGAAGGCGGAGAGCTTTCTGGCGCCCGACACCGGATCCGCGAAGAGCGTCGCCGCGGACTTCACGACGGCTCTTTCGACGCCGGCCTGGTGGCGGATGGTGCTCTTCGCTTCCCTGTAGGCCTCGGCGAGCGACAGGTTGAACGAGAGGTCGGCGAGGTACGACAGCCCCTTGCGCTGGGCTTCGCCCATCCGTTCCGCGCCGCGTGCGAGCGATTCCGCCGCAACGTTCAGCGCCATCTCGTCCCCGGCGGACGCCACGAGGCTCATGCTGCCGATCCCGACCACCGCGGCCCGCTTCATCTGGGTCGGGTCCAGTTTGTCGGGCGTGTCCTGCGACGAGTGGTAGTAGTGGTCGGGCCACGTGATGAACATGACGGCCGGGATGCCCTGGCCGATGAACACCACGTGATCACTCGCCCCGTAGTACTTGTCCTCGATCACGAAGAACGGATCGCGGGACCCGTTCTGCGACACGACCGGTAGCGTGAAGCCGTAGGCAACCGAACGGTACCGCACCCGCTCGCGGTTGAGTTCGGCGACGTACTTCAGCACGCTCGCACACAGGTCGTTCAGGAAGGTCGGGAGGGAATCCGGCGTCCGGTGCATCACCCACGCGCTCCCGCTCAGCTTCAGCGTGAGGCCTTCCATGTCGAAGTTGAGGTCCGCAATGAGCCGCTTCTTCACATCGTCGTGCGCGCGGAGCCAGGCGGCGGTGCCGCTGATCTCGGGCACCCAGAGGAAGTGGATCGCGCGCTTCGGCTTTGGCAGCTTGCCGTCGGCCAGGAGGCGGATGTAGGCGCGGCCCATTTCGAGCGAAAGCGCACACCCGGAGTTGTCGT
The DNA here is from genome assembly GCA_026393735.1 of Acidobacteriota bacterium. Lineage (GTDB taxonomy): Bacteria > Acidobacteriota > Vicinamibacteria > Vicinamibacterales > JAKQTR01 > JAKQTR01. The sequence goes on along the minus strand of JAPKZP010000379.1, from coordinate 1,283 downwards.
CGTTGGCGCCCTGCTTCGTGTAGCCCTCGTAGAGATGTCCGGTCACCATCACGGCCTGGTCCGAAGTGCCGTCGCCCGGGATGACCGCGTGTACCATCTCCATCTCGCCGGGGAAGCTCTCCGACGTCACGACCGACCGGATCTTCACCTTGTCTCCGCGCCCGAGGCGGGCAGCGAGATCGCGGCCCTGACGCGGGGCGATGGACCAGCCAAACCCGGTCTTCTTGCCCTGCGGCGCCGCCGACACGCTCTGAGACATCAGCTGATCGGGCAGTTCGTCGCCGCGCAAGGCGTTATAGCTCAGGACACCTGCCGCGCCCCGATCGAAGACGGCGAGTTGCTGGATCTGGCCGGCCGAGCCGCTCCCCAGGACGATCCTGCCCGTGACGTCCTTGCCCGCGTAGTCCTCGGCGCGCGTGCCCGACCCGACGTCGACGAGTTCGCCCGTCACGTCCCCTGTTTCGCTGCCGGACGCGATCGACACGAGGATGTCGTTGAGGTCGTACAGCTTCTCGGGCTGCGGCTCGACTACCCACAACTCGGCTTGCGAGGCATGCCAGGTCCGGCCGCCCTGCGGAAACGACTCGATCTCGACGTTGCTGAATCCGAACTCCTTCGCGAGCTTCGCGATCACCGCCGTCTCGCGGAAGTGCGTCGAGTACTCGTCCCGGTCGCGAACCCGCGGGTACGGCACCATCTCCATGACGGCGTGGACGGCACGGTCGCCGGATGCCTCGTTGATGATGGCGCGCATGGCGGCATGCGACAGCAGGGTGCGATCCTCACGCTCCTGACCACCGACGCCGGCCGCGCCGGCGACCAGCGCGATGGCGACAATGCACAATCTCGTCTTCATGAATACTCCTGGACCCACCGGCATGGCAGGGACGGTCGGAAACTCATGAAGGGTAGGGCCTCCGACCGTGTCCGCGCAAGCCCGGCAACGGCCCCGCGCAGGCAGCGGGGGTCTGGTGGACCGAAAACGACTGGGCTCTTGCATATCCGACCCAATTGGGTCTGTATCTGTGTTATGATTCTTTCCAGGTTCACTTAACAACCTTTCGTTCGACTCGGCCGTGCAAGGCCAGAGTGGAGGAAGAAACATGAAGCGTATTGCGTTTGCTGTGTGTCTGGCCGTTGTTCTGGCAGGGTCGGTGGCCATGATGGCCAAGGGCGAAATCGATTTGAACAACGTCAGTACATTTGCCGTGGTCAGGTAGGCGAACCGGTCCGGAAACAGTAACCCTGCTCCAACACAAATCACCTGTACGGCCACAAACACG
>JAPKZP010000410.1 GCA_026393735.1 Acidobacteriota bacterium | reverse complement strand
CGAACAGCCACTTCCATCCACGTGAGGGCGTCATCATCGAAGCGCAGGAGCCGCCCCACCTGGTCGCTGACGACCTGGACGACATCGAGCATCTCGAAAGCGCTCGAGAAACGAAGCCGGATCGTGGTGCCGTCCTGAGGTATCGCCATCACTGGGGCCCGGAACAGGGATCCTTCTTCCGCGCGGAACTTCCCTAAGATAGCCCAGAAACGCGCTGATGCTATAGTGCAAACGTGGCCGGTTCCAGCGACCGTACCGTACATCCCGCCAGCCGGCTTCGCGGCACCGTCGAGGTCCCCGGCGACAAGTCCGTCTCCCATCGCGCGTTGATGCTCGGCGCACTGGCGAAGGGATCCACGCGGATTCGCGGGTTGGCGCCCGGAGCCGACTGCCAGTCGACGCGGGCGTGCCTCGGGCAGCTCGGCGTCCGCGTGGTCTCCGGGTCGTCGCCGCTGGACGTGTCTGTCGACGGACGAGGCCTGCGAGGACTGTGTGCGCCGTCGTCGACGATTGATGCCGGGAACTCCGGCACCACCGCCCGGCTGCTTATGGGCATCCTCGCCGCGCATCCGTTCGACGTGGCGATGACGGGCGACGCATCCCTCCGCCGACGCCCCATGCGCCGAGTCGCGGAACCGCTCGTCCTGATGGGCGCCCGCATCGACACACCCGACGGTCGCCTGCCATTGACCGTGCATGGTGCTGACCTGCGAGGTATCACGTACGCCACGCCGGTGCCAAGCGCACAGGTCAAGACCGCTATTCTGCTCGCGGGCCTCCAGGCTGAGGGCACGACCACGGTCGTCGAGTCGGCGCAGACGCGGGATCACACCGAGCGATCGCTGCGAGCCTTCGGCTGCCCCGTGACCGAAGATGTCCGGGGCGTGCACATCACGGGCAGGACGCCGCTCCACGCGACCGACGTCGACGTACCCGGTGACCCGTCGTCGGCCGCGTTCTGGGCGGCGGCTGCGGCCGCGCTCCCGGGGTCTGCGGTGGATATCGTCCGCGTCGGGCTCAACCCGACGAGAACGGCGTTCCTGGATGTGTTGCGCCGCTTCGGCGCCGACGTCGTCCAGAGCTGCGCCGATCCGAGCGCCGCCGAGCCATGCGGCACCATCGCGGTGCGTTTCGGCGACGTGCGGCCCGTCGAGATCGAGCCGGCCGAGGTGCCTGGCCTGATCGACGAGCTTCCCGTGCTGGCGGCCATGGGTTGCCTCGGGGCCGGGCTGACCGTCCGGGGCGCCGCGGAGTTGCGGGTCAAGGAAAGCGATCGGATCACCGCCCTGACTGCGGGCCTCCGGCAGTTCGGCGCGGAGATCGAGGAGTATCCGGACGGCTTTGCCATCGGCCCGCACCCGACGCTGGTCGGCGCAGACGTGCAGGCGGCAGGCGACCACCGGCTGGCGATGGCATTTGCGGTGACGGCGCTGGGAGCTTCCGGCCCGACGGTCATCCGCGGAGCGGATGTCGTGTCCGTGTCGTACCCGGGGTTCTTTGACGTGCTGGAGCGCCTCTGCCAATGAAGGCCGACAGGATCTACCTCGTCGGGTTCATGGGCGCGGGCAAGAGTACCGTGGCGCGGGCGCTGGGCCGGCGCCTGGGGTGGCGCGTCGAAGACATCGACGAACTCATCGAGGCCCGAGAGCGCTGCGCGGTCTCCGAGATCTTCGCGACCCGCGGCGAGCCGTACTTCCGGCTGGCCGAACGGGAGGTGCTGCGACGGCTCGTGGGGGTGGACCACGCGGTGGTTGCCACTGGCAGCGGCACCTACGCGGACGCTGACAACCGCGCAGCCATCAACAGCAGCGGCGTCGCGATCTGGCTCGACCTCCCGTGGACGGCAACGGTCAATCGCGTGCCGGATGACGGCCGCAGGCCGCTTGCGCAGGACCGTGCCCAGTTCGAGGCGCTGTTCCACGCGCGCCGTCTCGCCTACCAGCACGCGCATCTCCGCCTGGATGCCACCTCCCCGGTCGAGGAACTGATCGAGCGCATCCTCGATTGGCTGGGATACTGACCCCGGCGGGAGATAGTGATTCAGACTGACAAAAGAAAACTATATTGTTTCAATTACAAACAATTATACTACCGAGCAGTCGGTATCCCCCCCCGACGCACTCCGCCCATCGCGTTCGTTTTACGGAGGCATGTCATGACGCGCGAGTATTCGCTGGCGCATCTCACGGTGCTCGCCCTCCCTCCCACGGAGATGATCGACGTTGCCGCCCGGGCGGGCTACCAGTACGTCGGCCTGCGTCTCAATCGCGTGACGCCTGCGGAGCCTCTCTACCCGCTCATGACGGATCGCGGGTCGATGCGCGACGCGAAGGCGCGGCTTGCGGCCACCGGCGTGCGGGTCCTGGACGTCGAACTGGCCCGAATGGACCCGGAGCACGATCCGCAGAGCTATATCCCGCTTCTCGAGGCCGCCGCCGAGCTCGGAGCCCGCTACGTCATCACGCAACTGCCGGACCCCGACCGCGCCCGCGCGACGGAGCGATTCGGGGCGATCTGCGAGCGTGCAGCCCCGTTGGGTCTCGGGATCGATCTTGAATTCCCGTCCTGGACACAGACGCCCGACCTCGCGGAAGCCACACGGATTCTTCGCGCGGTCCGCCAGCCGAACGCCGGCATCCTGGTCGACATGCTGCATTTCGACCGATCCAATTCGAGCCTGGACTTGCTGAAAGCGCTGCCTCGCGAGTGGTTCCGCTTCGCGCACGTCTGCGACGCGCCCGCCGAGAAGCCGACCTCCCTGGAGGGCCTCATTCATACGGCACGCTCCGAGCGTCAGTTCCCGGGCGACGGGGGCATCGACGTCCGCGGGATCCTCGCCTGCCTGCCGCCGGACATCCCGTACGCCCTGGAAATCCCCGGCGACACGCTCGCCGCCAAGGTCGGCCTGGCGGAGTACGCGCGCCTCGCCTTGAAGCGGACACAGGAACACCTGGACACGGTCGGCGTATCCGCGGACACGGCACGCGGCTGAGACGGCGCGCGGTAGGCGGGCGAGACCAGAGGGAGACCACGTGCATAGAGACACCGGCCCCGGGATGACGGCGGGCGCCTCCAAGATCCTCAACCTGCGGTGGTACATCGCCGGCCTGCTGCTCTTCGCGGCGGTCATCAACTATATCGATCGTCAGGTGTTCAGCATTCTCGCGCCGGATCTGCAGCGCGTGATCGGCTGGAGCGAACTCGACTACGGCCGGATCGTGATTGCGTTCCAGCTCGCCTACGCCATCATGCTGCTGGTGTCCGGGAGGCTCGTCGACTGGCTTGGCACCAGGGTGGGCTTCATGATCGCGATCGTCTGGTGGTCGATTGCCGCGGCCGCGCATGCGCTGGCGACGAACGCCTTCCAGTTTGGTCTCGCGCGGTTCGCCCTCGGCATCGGCGAAGCTGCCAACTTCCCCGCCTCGGTGAAGGCCGTCGCGGAGTGGTTTCCCGTCCGCGAACGAGGGACCGCCACCGGCATCTTCAACGGCGGCCCGACGGTCGGTGCCATCCTCGCGCCGATTCTGGTCCCATTGATTGCCGCGTCGTTCGGCTGGCAAGCCGCGTTCATCCTCACCGGCCTGGTCGGATTCGTCTGGGTCGTCGCGTGGTGGTGGCTCTACTACCGGCCGGAGGAGCACGCGCGCATCACCCCCGAGGAACTGCATCACAT
>JAPKZP010000216.1 GCA_026393735.1 Acidobacteriota bacterium | reverse complement strand
GCGTGACACCAGGCAGGACCGCGCCGGTAGCGTCGACGACGACGCCCTCGATCTGGCCCGTGGTCTGGCCGATGTTCTGGGCCCAGACGGTTCCCCCCGACAGGGCGAGAATCATGATCGCCAGGACGGCGGTCATATGGACGACGTTCTGCAGACTCCGACGCGCCTGAGACTGAAGCGGCATGCGATCCCCCCTAGAGTCACGCTGCCGGCAGATCCTGCCGGCACACTGCCTGGTCCGAACGGTCCGACGACGTCAACGAGCCCGGAAGCGCGGGATGTGCGGGATGAAAGGTTCTAATGTTAAGACATTCCGTCAATATGATATACTCGAATCGCGGTGCTGATGCAACCGGATATGTGAGAATCTTCGCCGGGCTCACTCGGCGCCGCGATCCAAGAAATCGAAGCGGGCGATACAAGGAGTTGGGTATGCGGATGACCGTCATCGTCCTGGCCGGCGCTCTCCTGCTGGGGGCCGGGTGGACCGCCGGATACGCCGTCAGCGGCCAGACTGCCGCCGATCCCAAGATCGTCGCCGACAAGGCCTTCGAGGGCCTCACGCAGGGCCTCGCCACCGGTAAGTGGGATGGCTTCTTCGCCCTGCTGGCCGACGACTTCACGTTCTGGTTCCCCACCGGCAAGTACCTCGGCCAGCACCAGGGCAAGGCCCAGGCGATCGAGTTCTTCTCGTACGTCTCCAGCGCGTTCCCCCAGGGCCTGCGCGTGACCGAGGTGATGCGCCGGAGCGGCTCCGGACAGACCTTCGTGTACGAATTCCGCGACGAAGGCTCCCTCCGGGGCGAACCCTACAAGAACCGCGTCGCCATCTCCCTCGACGTCTGCGGCGACAAGATCTGCGGCTACCGCGAGTACTTCGGCAGCGACGGCAAGACCAATTAGAGCGCCATCGCGCAGCGGAACCCGGCGTCGACGGCCTGGCGCACGCGCTGAGCCTCGTCGCAGTCCGCCACGACGAAGACCTCGGGCCCCTGCCCTTCCAGTGCCTGCTGCAAGGGGTTGTACGGCCGCGACCCGACCGCGTACACCACCGTGTCCGCGGGAATCACCTCCACCCGCCCGTCCACGACGATCCGCACGCCGTCCGCGGTGATCGCTTCGGGCCTGGCGTTCACGATCATCCGCATGCCCGACTCGACGAGCCGGTCCAGCAGCACCCACCGGTTCCAGAAGTCGATGTCGAGCGCCATCTCGGCCCGCAACTCGACCAGGGTCACGTGCCTGCCCTGGCTGTGGAGGAACTCCGCGGTCTCGCTGCCGTTGCAGCCGCCGCCAATCACGACCACGCGCGCGCCCGCCTCCACCTTGCCCGTCAGCACGTCGAGGAAGGACACGACGTGGGGCAGATCCGCCCCGGGCATCACGAGACGGGCCGGCCGCGCCCCGGTCGCCAGGATGACGACGTCAGGCCGTGCCGCCACGATCCCGGCGGCCGTCGCCTCGACACCCAGCTTCACGGTCACGTTGAGCTTCTTCAGCTGCGTGGTCAGGTACGTCGTGAACACCCGCCACTCGCCCTTGTGCGGCGGAATCTCCGCGTACAGCAGTTGCCCGCCCAGTTCACTGTGGCGCTCGACGAGCGTGACGCGGTGGCCGCGCTCGGCGGCCACGCGGGCCGCCTCCATGCCCCCAGGCCCGCCGCCGATGATCCACACGTTTCTGGACGGCGCGGCCGGCGTGACGGTGTAGGTGGTCTCCATCCCCGCGCGGGCGTTCACGGAACATCCGATCGGCTTGCGGCTGCCCGCCAGGTCGCTCCAGCAGTTGCAGCAGCCGGTGCACCGGCGGATGTCGTCGAGACGCCCCTCGCGAGCCTTGTTGGGCCACTCCGGGTCGGCGACGAGCGGCGTGCAGATGCTGATCAGGTCGGCCCGGCCGTCGGCGAGGATGCGCTCCGCCAGCAGCGGGTCGGTAATCCGGATGTTCGCCGACACGGGCACGCGCGCGACCTTCTTCATCGCCTCGGCCGCGTACACGAACGCGCCGCGCGGCACGCACATCTGGTTCACGGGCTGCCGCGTCTCGTACCACCCGGGCATCAGGTCGATGGCGTGCACGCCGGCGTCCTCGATCATCGGCACGAGCTGCTGGTAGTCGGCCGGCCCCATGCCGCCAGGAATCAGGTCGTCGCCGTTGATCCGGCACAGCAGCGGGAAGGTCGGGCCGATGGCTCGCTTGATGGCAGCGACGGTCTCGACGAGCATGCGCGCGCGGTTTCGAAGCGGCCCGCCGTACTCGTCGGTGCGCCGGTTGGTCACGGGCGAGAGGAACCGGCTGATGAAGTTGCCGCCGAGCGCCTGGAGCTGCACGGCGTCGAACCCGGCCTTCACGGCGCGCACGGCCGCCGAGGCGACTTCTTCCTGGATCTCGTGCAGTTCGTCAATCGTCGCCGGCCGGCCCTCCCTGACGAACGACAGCCGTTCCAGGCCGGGCCGGTACTGCGGCCCTTCGAGCCGCACGCCCGACGGCGACAGTTCTTCGGCAGGCGCGCCATAGCCGCCTCTGGCCCAGAACCCGTAGACCGCGAGCTGCACGGCCGCCATGCAGCCGTGCTCGTGCAGCGCCTGCGTCAGCACCCGCAGCCTGGGCACGTAGAGGTCGTGATTGATCGTGAGCGCACCACGCTCGAGCACCGACTCGTCCGGCACCCACCCGCTCTTGCCGGCGCGGCCCGGATACAGGGCCTGCAGGTTGATCACGATCATCGCGGCGCCGCCGCGGGCCCGCTCGGCGAAGAACGCCGTGTGCCGGGGCCCGCCTTCGTAGTCGTACAGCGTCGTGATCGGCGGCATCACGATGCGGTTCTTCAGCCGCAACGATCCAATCGTGATCGGCTCGAACAGTTTCGTCAGTGTCGGCATCATGGGGCTCCGTTGTCAGCTATCGGCCAAAGAACTCGATCAATACGTCGTTCGGACCTCGCACCGTCGCGGCCGTCACCCGGCCGTGCAGGCCTGACGCCATGTCCAGCGGGCCCGCCAGGACCTCGAAGCCTGCCTGCCGCACCCGATCGAGCAACGCAGGAAGATCGACGGCCTCGAACGCCAGCGCAAACAACCCGTAGCTGGCCGGGCCGATGACAGGCGCCAGGCTTCGTCCTGGCGATGAGCAGTGGATCAACTCGACAGCCGGCGTCTTCGTCTCGAGCTGATACATGAGATTCAGCCGGGAATGGCTGCCCGGCGGGAGCCCGACCACGTCGTCTATCAACCCGTCGGGGAGCGGCTGGTTGAACACGCTGGTGTAGCCGAGGATGTCGGTGTAGAAGGGCGTGCACGCGTCCATGTCGTGGACGTACTGCGCGACGTCCACCATCGTCCCGAACCGGTTCTTGATGAACGGCTTCGGCTCCGACAGCCGCTCGATGAGGGCCACCGGCATGAGGTCCGGCCCGATCATGACGACTTCGCTCACCGTGACGTGCGCCCAGTCGGCCGTGTAGACCACGGGCGCCGAGTGGAAGCGGGTGCCCCGGGCCGTGAGGTCCGCGTGAATGGCGTCGAGGTGCTTTGCGCGGAACGCAATGTCGAGCAGGCCGTGGTCGTACATGCGGGCGCCTTCGCGGATGTACTTGCCCGAATGCGGCCTGACCTCGACGAGTTCAATCGCGGTGCTCTGCTCGTCGTTCCGCAGGTACGCCGCCCGGGCCGTCGTGCCGGCCGGCAGCCGCCACAGGCGCTGGAACGCGGTGGCGTCGATCGTCTCCTCGTTCACCACGCGCATATCCAGCATGTCGCGGAAGAACGCCACCGACGCCGCCATGTCGCTCACGCTGATCTGGATTCGATCGAGGCCGTTTCTCACCATGAGTTGCTCCGACGGTAGAATGACGCATGTCCTACGTGGTGCTCAGGGGCGGCGGCGACCTCGCGACCGGCGTCGCGCTGCGTCTCTACCGCGCCGGCCTGATCGTCATCATCACCGAACTGGCGCGGCCGCTTGCCGTCCGCCGTACCGTCTGCTTCTCCGAAGCCGTGTACGAAGGCTCGTGGACGGTCGAAGGCTTCACCGCGACCCGCACCGCCACCCTGGCGGACGCCATCGCACTCGCCGACGCGGGCGGCATCCCTGTCCTGGTGGCGCCCTCGCTGGTCTCGCTGTTTGCGCGATCCATCGACGTGCTCGTCGACGCCCGCCTGATCAAGCAGGCGCCGGAAACGGACAGGTCCGTGGCGCCGCTGGTCATCGGCCTCGGGCCCGGATTCATCGCCGGCCACGACTGTCACGCCGTGGTCGAGACGATGCGCGGTCACACGCTCGGCCGCGTGTACTGGTCGGGTTCCGCGCTGCCGGACACGGCCACGCCGGAGGGCGATCCGCGCCGCGTGCTGCGTGCCCCTGCCGACGGTGAAGTCGTGCCGCACGCCGAGATTGGCGACACCGTCGGCCCGGACCAGGTCGTCGCGCACGTTGGTGGCGAATCCGTGGCCTGCCCTTTCGGCGGCATCCTCCGCGGGCTCATCAGGCCCGGCGCCGTCGTGTCGCGCGGCACGAAGATCGGCGACATCGATCCGCGCGGCAGCCGGGATCACTGCTTCCTGGTATCCGACAAGGCCCTCGCGATTGGCGGTGGCGTGCTCGAAGCCATCCTGACGCGGGCATCCCTGCGTCCGCGCTCGTGACGCGGCCGCATCCCGTCGCGCGCTGTCTCGGGCTGCTGCTGCCATGCTGACGCTCATCCAGGCCCTCGGATTTACCGGCCCTTCCGTCGCGGCGCTCGTCGGCGCCGGGGGAAAGACCACCGTGATGTTCGCGCTCGCGCGGGCCGCCGCACCGGCGATTGTCACCACGACGACACACCTCGTGGAGGATCAGTCGGCGCTCGGTGATCGCCACGCCACGTGGGACGCCGGCGCGCCCTTCGCCAGCCTCGCGCTGCCAGGCCTGGCCGACGTCACGCTGGTCTCCGGTCCCCGCGACGTCCCAGCCGCGCGCCTCGCTGGCCTGACCGGCCCGCAGTGGGACGAACTGCGGGGATGGTGCGCCCTCCACAAACGCACCCTCCTGGTCGAAGCCGATGGGTCACGCCTGCGCCCGCTCAAGGCGCCGGCGGATCACGAACCTGCCATCCCTGCGGGCGTCGATACGGTCATCGTGGTGGCCGGCCTGTCGGGCCTGGGCCAGCCCCTGGATGACGCACACGTGCACCGCGCCGGACGCTTCGCCCGGCTGAGCGGCCTCGCGCCGGGCGATCCCGTCACACTCCACGCCCTCGCCGCCGTGCTGACCGCCGGCGACGGCGGGCTCAAGAACATCCCCGCCGGAGCGAGGCGTGTCGCACTACTCAATCAGGCCGACACCCCCGAACTGTGTCACGAGGGTCGTCGTCTTGCGGCCCTGCTTCGGCCTGCGTTCGATCGCGTGGTCGTGACCTCGCTCTACGCCGCCACGGTCGACGCTACCTAGAACCAGCCACCGTCAGATCTTCAGTGCCAGTTCGGCGGCGCTGTGCGTGGCGCCGTACACGTAGCCGAGCTTGTCGCTCATCGCGTCGCCGATGATGTGAAGCTCCTTCACCTTGCCCTTGAGCTCGCTCGCGAGCTTCTCGTTCTTCTTGTGCTTGTTCACCACCAGCACGCTGTCGCACGGAATCAGTTCCGTCTTGCCGTCCGCCGTCGTGATGGAGACGCCCTCTTTCGAGATCTCGTTGAACGTCACACCCGGGATCACCCGAATGCCCTTGCGCTCCAGGTAACCGCCGGGGAACGCCAGCTTCAGCAGCCACTGGATGTCGACGCCGTCGAACGGCACCGGCACGTCGTCGACGACGGTGACCTCCTTGCCGCGCTTGGTGAGGAACTCCGCCGCTTCGATACCCGGAAGGTCCGCGCCGATCACGACGATCTTCTTGCCGCCCGGCAGGAAGATCTTCGTCGCCGTCGACGTCATCTTCGTGCCCAGCCAGCTCAACGCCGTGGCCGCCTGCTTCCGCTGCTCCTCCGTGGTCTGCACCTTGGCGCCCTTCGTGATCGGGAGCACCGGCTCGACCGCCTGGGCGCCCGGCGCGAGGATCACGACGTCGGGATTCTCCTTCTCGACGATCTTCGCGGTCACCTCCTTGCCGAGGTGGCGGGTGACGCCCTGCTTCTTCAGCATGCGGTCGAACCAGGCGATGAACTCCGTGAGGTGGTCGTTCTCCTCGCCCTTGATGAACATGGCCATGCGCGTTGCGCCGCCCAGTTCCTTGTCGGCGTCCCAGATCGAGACCTCGTGCCCGCGCAGCGAGGCCACGCGCGCGGCTTCCAGGCCCGCAGGTCCTGCGCCGACGACCATCACCTTCTTCTTCTTCTTCGCCGGCGTGATCTGCATCGTCGTTTCGTTGCCGGCGAACGGGTTGCAGCGGCACTGCACAGGCTGGTACGTCCACATGATGTGGAGGCAGTGGAGACAGCGGCTGCAGAGGCGGATCTCGTCTTCGCGCCCCTCGCGCAGCTTCCGCGGAAATTCGGGATCGGCCATGAACTGGCGGCCGAACACGGCGAGATCCATCTTGCCGTCCTTGATGGCCTTGTCCGCCTCGGCGAACGACAGCCGCCCGACGCCGGACACCGGGACCTCGACCGCCTGCTTGACCTTCGCCGTCTCGGGAATCAGCGCGCCGCCGTGGTCGATGCGGGCCGCGAACTCCTTCGCCTCGGGCGCGGTCTCGGGGTAGATGACCAGGTCGGGGAACGCGCACAGCGTGAAGGCGTTGTAGCCGTAGGCGGACGACTGGATGTAGTCGATCCCCGAGGCCTCAAAGCGCTTCGCAATCTCGCACGCCTCCTCGTTCGTCGTGCCGTTCGGATCGCCCCATTCCTTGTTGCTCAACCGCAGGCCGACGACGAAGTCCGGACCGCACAGTTCGCGGATCCGCCTGATGATGCTGGTGCCGAACCTCGTCCGGTTGTCCATGTTCTGGCAGCCGAACTCGTCGGTGCGCTTGTTCTGGCGCTTCGAGAGGAACGCGTTCCCGAGGGCGTAGTGCGCCTGGTGAATCTCGACCCCGTCGAACCCGGCCTTCTTGCACCGCAGCGCAGACTGCGCCCACATCTCGATGAGGTCGACGACCTCCTGGTGCGTCATCTCGCGGGCAATCTCGAACAAGCCCGGCTCCGACGGCGGGTCGATGCTCGACGGCGCCTTCGGCTGGCCGCCCGACACCTTCGACGAGTGCGCCGGTCCTGCGTGGGTGATCTGCACGACCACGGGCACGTCGTGTTTGTGCACGGCCTGGGCGAGCCTGGTCAGGCCGGGGATGAACCGGTCCTCATCGACGCGCACGTGCGGCATCATGCTCGCCCCCCACGGGAACTCGCAGATGCTCTCTTCAATCGTGATCATGCCCGGGCCGTGCTTCGCGAGTTCTTCGTACCACGCGATGATCCGGTCGCCGCACGATCCGTCCGGCTCGGCGTAGATAAACCACTGCCCGGACTTGACGATCCGGTTCTTCAGGGTCAGCTTGCCCAGCTTCATGGGCTGGAAGAGCGAGGGGTACTTGCTAGCCATCATGCCTCCTTGGGACCCGCTCGCCGCGCTGGCCGATCGCCCGGGTCCGGATACGCTGATGGGGGCCGTTCATGCGTACACCGCCGCGTCGATGAGTTGCGCAAGGCTGATGCGCGGCGCTGCGTTCGTGCCTTCGTAGATGGGGGTCACCCGGACGTCGCGATAACACTTCTCGGTGAACGTGCCCTTGCAGTAGCCCATGCCGCCGAGCACCTGGAGCGCGTCGTTCGTGACCCTGTTCGCGGTCTCCGACGCGAACACCTTCACCGCCCTCGACAGCCGCACGTCCATCTGGTCGTGCGTGTCCGAGTAGGCGGCCGTGCGGTACATGAACGACCGCGCGGACTCGAGGCCGATGTACATGTCCGCAATCTTGGCCTGGATCAGCTGGTGCTTGATGAGCGGACGGCCCAGCACCTCGCGCTGCCGGGCCCATGCCACCGCTTCCTCGTACGCCGCGCGCGCGCAGCCGATCGAGATCGCCGCGATCGCCGTGTCGTGGTCGTACGGCGTCCGCCGTTTGCCGCCGGACATGGCGCGGCCGCCGGACCCGATGGCGTTCGCTCTCGGCACGCGGACGTTGTCGAAGATGAGCGACCGCGTGCTCGACAGGCGGTGCCCCATCTTGTCTTCCTCGGCGCCAATCGTGAGCCCGGGCACATCCGGCGGGATCACGAACGGCATCGTCGAGGCCCAGCCGGTCTTGTCGTTGACGCGGCAGAAGGTCAGGATCCACCGGCTGAAGGGCAGGCCCGCGTTGCTGCAGAACGACTTCGCGCCGTTGATGACCCAGGAGTCCCCGTCCGGCACCGCCCGGGTCTTGAAGACGAAGTTCGCCGGATCGATCAGGAGCGCACTCGTCACGCCGCCGTCGGGCTCGGTCGTCGACAGCGACGCCACGCCGCCGTTGCCGGCCATGATCTGCGCGACGAAGGTCCCGGCTTCGGCAACCGAACCCATGTTCAGCAGCATCGTCAGGGACACGTTGTTCACGTGCCAGGTCGTGGCGTAGCCCGCGTCGGCGGCCGCCATCTCCTCGAGGATGACAATCGTGCTCACCGCGTCGAGGCCCATGCCGCCGAGTTCGACGGGCACGACCATCTGGTGGAACCCCTGCTGCAGGCTCTTCCGGTACGCGTCGAGGGGCGCGCAGTCCTCTGCATTCGCCTTGCGGTCGAACTCGATCGCGATCGGTTTGACTTCCTTCACGACGAACTCGCGCACCATGTCGCGGTACATCGCCTGGGTGTCGTTCAGCTCGAAGTCCATGCGCTTACCTGCCTTGCGGGCTGTCCGGGTGCACGTGGCACGAGATGCAGTCGTCCGGAGCCTGAAAGGCTTTGAGGTGCCCGACCGTCGAGTGACAGTTCGCGCACGGGTTGATCGGCACGGCGTGCGCCTCGTGCGGCGCGCCGTTGTAACCGTGGCACGGTACGCAATCGAACTCTTTTCGGGTCTTGCCTTTGGCGTTGACCCGCTGCCCCTCGTGGCACGAGAAGCAGTCCGTCTTGCGCCACCCCGAGTGCTTCGACGTCAGGTGCGCCGCCTTGGCGGCCGCAAAGCTGTCTGCCGCGAAAAGGCAGATCGCGGCGGCTGCGATCCAGGTTGTTGCGTGTCGTGCGGACATGATGGCTGTTCCTCTCGGCGTGCGGTCAGCCGCGGATCGATGTAACGGCGTCCTGCGCGGCGTGCCGCCCGAACACGAGCGCGCCGCCGTTGCCGGCGCCGCTCATCAAACCGTCGCCCATCCACTGCGCCGCGCCCTGCACCTCGCCGGCCGCGTACAGTCCCGGGATGATGCGGCCGTCGCCGGCGACCGCCTGCAGGCGCGCGTTCGTCTTCACGCCGCCCATCGTCATGAAGATCACGCCCGAGGCGACGATCGCGTAGAAGGGCGGGATCTGGAGCTTGACGAGATCCTTGCGTCCGAACTCGAGATCGCGGCCGCCATCGACGTACCGGTTGTAGGTCTCGATTGTCTGGATGAGCGTCCCGGACGGCACGCCTATGTCGAGCGCGAGCGCCCCGATCCCGTTGGCTTTCTTGACCACCTTGCCGGCTTTCAGGTGTTCGTCGAACGCGAAGAGCGGCGGCTTGTTCGCCTTGAGCTGCGCGTCGTCGAAGATCGCGAAGACGGCGGCGTCGGGAACCTGGCGCAGGGCCTGTTCACGGGCGTCCGGGCCCGGCGAGTCCTCGTTCATGAACCGCTTGCCGAGCTTGTTGACCCAGACATCGCCCTTGAACGCGGGCACGATGCTGCTGATCAGGCTGATCATCAGCGTGCGCCCTGATCCCGGAGGGTTCTCCACGCCGGCAAAGTACGGCGGCAGCAGATCCATGTTGACGAGCTTCGCGCCGACGGCCTCGGCCATGCGGATGCCGTCGCCCGTGGCGTACTTCGACGTGATCCGCAGCGCGTTACTGAGCGACGGGTTGTAGCGCTTCACCATCGCCGCGTTCGACCCGTAGCCTCCGCACGCCAGGATCACGGCCTTGC
>JAPKZP010000109.1 GCA_026393735.1 Acidobacteriota bacterium | reverse complement strand
GAGTGACGCAGGTCCCGGCGCAACCAGCGCAACCACCCCCTGCGGCGCCGACCCCTGCCTCGGCTGGTGCGCCGCCGCAGCCACCGCCAGTCCCAGCGTCACCGCCAGTCCCGGCGCCACCGCCAGCCCCAGTGCCGCCGCCAGCGACACGAACAGAACCAGTCGCTGTGCCGGCGGTGCC
The DNA here is from genome assembly GCA_026393735.1 of Acidobacteriota bacterium. Taxonomy (GTDB): domain Bacteria; phylum Acidobacteriota; class Vicinamibacteria; order Vicinamibacterales; family JAKQTR01; genus JAKQTR01. The sequence continues at coordinate 19,017 of JAPKZP010000109.1, read as the reverse complement.
GTCCCAGCCGGCATTGCTGAAGCCCCCTGCGGCGGTGCCCGATCCCGCGCCGGCACCGCTCTCGCCGTCCGTTATGCTCCCGTCACCGTCACCGCCACCGCCACCGCCACCGCCACCGCCAGTCCCAGCGCCGTCGCCGACACAGACCGCAGTAGTCGCAGCGCCGGAGGTGCCCCCACCAACGGTTGTGCTGCTGGCGCCATCGCCGCCCCCGCCGCCCCCGCCGCAGGGAGACGCAGCCGCTGCGCCGATGGTGCTATCCCAGCCGGTGTCGTTGAAACCGCCTGCCGCGCCTCCCGATCCTGCGCCGGCTCCGGCCCCGTCGTCGGTTTTGCCCCTGTCACCGCCGCCGACTCAGGCAGAGATAGTCGCAGCGCCGGCTACGCTGCCTCCATCGCCAGCGAGTACCCCCGCCATCCGTGATGAACCAAAGGCGACGAGCATCTGGGAGTCGTACGACAGCGCCATGCGGATCGTGCTGCGAAACACGGGCGGTGTCGTGGACGCCATCGTCCAGGTGGTGCCCACAACGTGGTCGTCTACACACGTGCGAGCGGGCGATGTCGTGTTCCGCGACGGACACGCGGACGAGAACGGCAACATTCGTGGGACATTCATCACCGTCCCACCCGAAGGCCAGTGTCCGCAATTGCCGGCCGCGTTCGCGCCAGCGGAACTGGTCGTCAACAGCGAGTCCGGCACGCTCGCGATCACGATGCAGCTCAAGGTGCTTGTCGCATCTGAGTGCCGCTGGATGGACGGCCCTCTGCGCCGCACGACTACGTGGCGCCGGGTTCCCGGCCTGGGAGACTGACCCCCGGCGGGTTCTGCGTGGAGGTCACGAAGACAACAACCTCTCCGGGAGAGGTTGTCGGGAGAGGTTGTTAGATCCGGGAGCGACTATTCGGTGGCGAGGGCCGCGACGGCTGCAAGGACGCGCGGGAACTCGGCCTCGGCCTCGGGCAGCAGTGCGGCGGCCGTTGCGACATCGGCCGATTCGCCACACTGCTCGAGCGCCGCACAGTGCGATGCCATCCGCGTGGCACCGAGCATGGCGCAGTTGCTCTTCAGGGTGTGCGCCACGAGCGTGAGCGTCTTCGTGTCGCGCGCGCCGATAGCCTCACGGATCAGCGTCAGCCGTTCCGGCGCGCTTGCCTGGAAGATCCCGACCAGCTGTTCAATAAAGCACGGATTGCCGCACTCCCGCTGCGCCTGCCGGAGGTCTTCCACAATCACAGGATCGAGCACGCCGTCGTCCACGGGCGTCATGGAAGATCGGCCCGATCAGGCCTTGGACGGCGCCGCCGGATCCGGATTGGCGGCCGTAACGGTGGTCACCGAGCCCGACGGCGTGATCAGCGTGGCCAACTGCGCGGCGACGACCGTGACGAGCGCCTTCAACTGGGGTGTTGTCTGGACGCCCTGTTTCAGTTCGAGCGCGATTGTGCCCGAGCAGCCGTCGGAGGTGACGAGGGGCGCCACGACGGCGCCGCTCGAGAGCGGTTCGGCGGACACCATCTGGACGGTCTTCGTGCGGAATGCCACGGCGGTCGCATTGTCTGCCGCAGGATCGATGGCGCCCATGCGCGTGAGCGAGAGCGGCGCGTAGCCGTACGCGAGCACGGGACGCAGCGCGCCCTGCGCGCCCTCCGGCATCCAGATGATCAAGCCCGTCGCATCGAGCGCCTTCGCCGTGCGCTCGAGCAGGCCGTGCAGGTCGCGCGGATCCTCCACGCGCGCAAGATCCGAACAGATGTCGGCCACGGCGGCGAGGTCTGGCCCCGCTGCCGGGCTCGCGGCCCGAGTGAGCTCGGGCGAGGCCACGGACTCGTTGACGAGGGTAGGCGCCTCAGTCTTTGCGTGCGGCTTCGAGATCGCCTGTTCCCCGCGCTTGGGGGCGGGAGCGATCTGCGACAGCCCGAGACCGCCGGCGACCGGCAGGCTCTCGGCCTCGTCCGCCGCGTGCGGTACGCCCGTCGCTCTTGGCACCGGCAGGAGCAATAGGAGCACGAACACGGTGACGCCGGCCGCGGCGCCCACGACGTAGAGCTCCATCTGCTGCAGCGCCGCGACGCTGATCTCGCGCGCCACCGAGTCCTGCCCGCGCGCCGCGTCGAGGGCATTGACGACACGCGCCAATTGCGACGCCCCGTCGGCGAAGATCACGTCGGAGGCGGAGAGCCGCTGGTTCGACTTGATGTAGTCGCGTGCCTTCGCGTCCGTCTGCGCGAACGACGAGAAGATCTCGATTGCTGTCTCGATCGCGGCCTGCGCCTCGGGCGACTTCGCGCCGAGCCTCAGCTCAGTAAGCCGGGGGGATATCGCCTGGCCGAGGTCGGTTGCCCTCGTCTGCCAGCTCTCGGTCACCTGGCCATCGGCGACGTACGCCTGCTGCAGGCCGCGCAACTCGGTCACGTTGAGGACGGCGAGGCGCGCCCTGCGCTCGAAATCGACCGCGTCCGATCGTTCCCGGGACGCCTGCTGTTCGAGTTGCCAAATCTTGTAGCCGGCGCCCGCCTGGGCGGCAAGCGCCACGAGGACGAGCAGTGCGCGAAGGGCGCGGCTTTTCATGAAGACCTCCCCGCTCGAATCCCGGGACCGCGTTGCAGTGCGTACACCACGCCGCCAGGCAGGCTGGCCGCGAAGGTGACGACGGAATACAGCACCGCGAGCGACACGGCGACGTCGGCCGGCACGCCGATGCGCCCGAACAGCAGCAGGTATAGCGCTTCGCGGATGCCCAGTCCATTCACGCTGATCGGCAGCATGCCGGCCAGCGAAATCAGGGGCACGAACACCGCGAGCGCCGCCACCGGCACGTGCTGGTCGAGTGCGTTGGCGTTCAAGAATACCACGAGGATCACGACCCCCTGGAAGAGGAACGACTGCCCGATCGTCGCGGCCACGAGTCCCCACCAGCGGCGCTCGCGGTACGGGACGACGGCGTCGTAGAGCGACGCCGCGCGGGAACTGATCCGCGCGAGCGGCGTCATCGCGACAAGGTAGTCGATGACGTGATACGCGCGTCGGTCGGCCAGCACCACGTTGGCGACGATGAAGCCCGCGAACAGCAGCAGCGTGAGGTGGAGGAGCGAGACGCCCTTCACGGCGACGGGCGGCGCAAACACCGCGGCGATGGTGGCGATGGCGAGGAGCGCGAGCAGACCGACGTTGCGCTCCATGAACACGCTCATGGTGGCACGCGCGGGCGCTCCTGTCTCGCGCGCCAGGAGGATGGCCTTCACGGCGTCGCCGCCGACGATGGTCGGCAGAAAGAAGTTGAAGAACATCCCGATGAAGTAGAACGCCACCATCCGCAGATAGGGGACAGTGAGCTGGACGGGGCGCAGCAGGACCCACCAGCGCCATGCGCTGAGCCACTGGCCGGCGGCGTACGCCAGAACGCCGAGTGCGACCCAGCCGACGCGCGCGGTCTGCAGGCGCGCCCAGAAATCGTGGAAGTCGATCTTGTAGAAGACGAGAACGTACAGGCCGAGCGTCACCGCGACCTTGAGGAGGGTCGAGAGGAGGCTGCGGCGAGGCGGAGACGCTTCGGCCGACGCTGGCGGCACCGATTCGCTAGACACGTCCCCCGGATCTTATAGGGGTCGGGACGAATTACGCAAAAGCACTTCCGGCGACGACAGAATTGTAAGCGGCGGCCTCCGCTTACAAAACCGTCATCGCCTCGAGGCGTTTTGCGAAAACAGTCCCGACCCCGATGGATCTACTTTGGCCGCAGGATGACGTACGTCGGCAACCCGACGGCGCCGAACCGCTGCATGACGCGCTTCGCGGGTTCCTCGTCGGGTGACTCGGCCTGGAACTTGATCTTCACGTACCCCGCGAGCGCCGACTGCACGGCCGGATCCGCCAGCGTGGTCTTGTCCATCGTGAGGCAGTTCTTGCACCACGTCGCCCACATGTCGATGAGGACGGGCTTGTGTTCGCGCGCCGCGACGCCGAGCCCCTCGGCGAGCGAGGTGTGCCAGCCGGCCTTGACCTGCTCCTCGACGCTGGCTTTGACCGCCGCCGGGTCGACCCAGCGGGCTGAGAAGAGTTCGTACGCCTGATAGCCGTAGTAGAGGGCCGTGGCGAAAATGAAGACGCCGAACGCCTGCTTTACGCGGACCATCCACACGCCTGGCCTGGGCAGCGACGCGAGGCCCGCCCCGACAATCGGCCACGGCAGCGCCATCCCAAGGCCCAGGACAAACGGCAGTCCGAGCGCGATCCTGGTGCCGGTCGCGTAGAGGTTGCTCGAGAACAGCACGACCTGAATGACGACCGGCGCGACGCACGCGCCCGCGAGCAGCGCGGCGACGGCGCCCATCGTAAAGGCGAGCGCCACGGTGCCGCGTCCCGCGCCCGGGTGGAAGCCGCTCGAGTAGCGCGAGAAATCGATCATCAGCACATCGAACATCGCGAGGCCGAGCACGACGAACAGCACGGCAATGCCCGCGTTGAACCATGGCGACGAGTTGATGGTGCCGAAGGTGCCGGCGGTGAGGATGACCACGAGGCCAATCACGCCGTAGACGAGCGCCATCGCGCCGCCGTAGGCGGAACCGAGCAGGAAGCCGCGGCCGCGCGAGCCGGCCTGCGCGCCGGCGCCGATGATGGCGAGGTTGATCGGGATCATCGGCAGGACGCAGGGCGTCAGGTTCAACGCCAGGCCGCCGATGAGCACGAGGATCAGGATCGCGATCGGCCCGCGTCCTTCGAAGAGCCCTGGTTCCTTCACGCCCGATTCGGCGTGGTGGATGAACGCCTGGAACTCGGCCGCGTTGAGATACCCACCACTCGTGGCGAGCACGTCGAAGCCATCGAGCTCCGCCAGTGCGTCCGCATCCTTCAGCGGTGACCCCTGCGCGGCTCCCGCTGGCGCACCGCCCGTGGCGACGCCGACGGGCTTCTCGCCCCGTCCGAACCCGATCGCGTCGAACGCGGGATTGCGCGGGCCGTCCGCGGCGTCCGGCGGTGCCACGATCCTGATCGTCCACTGGAAATCAACGGTCGCCGGCGCGAAGCACATGTTCGCGTCGCAGGCCTGGTAGCGCAGGTGCGCCGGCACAGCGAGGTCGCCCGCTGGCGCCGCGGGACCGAGCGTCACCTGCGCGCCCACCGTGAATGCCCGCTCGAACACCGCGAGGGGTTGTTCCTGTCCCTCCTGTTTCAGATCGATGGCCGGCGGATAGACCACCTCGTCCACGGTCACGCCGGCGGGTGCGTCAATCGTCAGGACCGTCGGGATGAGCAGTGGGTCGCGCGGCCTGTTCGACTGGGTGTGCAGGCCATCCGGCAGCGACACCTTGAGGGCGAGGCGCACGGGGCCGCCCGCCGCGACGGCGGCCCGTTCGACGAGCGGCACGACGTCGGCTTTTGGACGACGAAGCTGTGCGTGGCCGACGGCGGTCGCGAGCGCGATCACGCACAGGACAAGGGCGATCTTCTTCACGTGCGCTCACCTGGGTCGACCCGGGGGTCGACCCCTACTTCTTCAGAATGTCGTGCACCAGTTCCGCGCGGATCATCACCGGGTTGGTCTTCACCGGCGGCAGATCCTGGAACATGAAGTCCCACTTCCAGCGCTCCGACGGGTTCGAGGCCTGCAGCCACGTGTGGCCGGGCAACGGCTTCGCGAAGACGAAACGCGCCAGGCCGGCGTAGCCGGGCAGGTGCCTCAACTCGGCGGCAATCGCGTCACGCACCGCATCGGCGGTCGGATACGGCAGCGCCGCACGCAGCTCGGCCGCCACCATCGTCAGCACCTCCCAATCCTCCCGGGCATCGCCCGGTGCCGCAATCACGTGCGCGGTGCCCTGAACGATCCCCTTGTCGTTGGTGAAGGTAGCGTTCTTCTCGACCCACGCGGCGCCGGCCAGGACGATGTCGGCCGCGGCGGCGAGCGGCGTCATCAACACCCCCTGCACGATGAGCAGCGGCAACTTGCCCGAGGCGCGCGCGTCGAGCAGCCACTGGACATCGCCGATGCTGCCTTCGGGGCCGGGATCGATCACATAGAGGGCCTTGACCGCACCGGCATCGACGGCGCCGCGCAAGCCGCTGATGTCGGCAGCGGACGTCGAGCCAGCCGGCACGTCGAACCCCAGGTCGCGCGCGCCGGCCACGTTGGGGGCATCGACCGGCGGCACGCCGAACTTCGTCTGGGCCGGCTGCGACTTGCCGGCCGTGCGCCAGCTCACGGCCACGCGCTGATCGGCGTTGGGGCCCTGCAGCTTGCGTACAAGCTCGCGCACCAGGAACAGCTCTTCGTGCGAGGCATGCGCCGACACGAGGACTCGGAACTCCGCGGGCGTTGCCTGAAGCACCGGCTGCAACGCTTCGCGCAGCCGCGTCATGGCGCCGGGCCACGTGGCGGCCGCCTGCGTGCCGGCCGGCTGTTTCACCCACGGATGCGTAAGCCGCTGGTCGCTCTCGACCCAGTGATACTGGAAGCGGCCGATGTCGCACATCCAGTAGCCGTTCACGTCGGGGTTGTAGCGCGGCGTGAAACGAATGAGGCGCGCGCCCTTGGCCCATTCCGGTTTGGCTTTCAGCCACGCCGTCGTGCTGCACCCCTTCGAGCAGAGCGTGCAGGTTGTGTCGACCGCCACCGGGTTGTCCCACGGCCGCGACTTGAAGCGGTAATCGCGTGTCGTGATCGCGCCGACCGGGCATACATCCATCAGGTTGCCCGAGATCAGCGAGTGGACGCCGTGTTCCTGGAACGTCGAAATCTGGCTCCCGTTCCCGCGATCGACCACGCCAATCTGCGCATCGCCGTCCACGTCCTTCATGAAGCGGACGCAGCGGGTGCACATGATGCACCGGTTGCGGTTCAGCATCAGCGTCGGCCCGAAATCGACGTCGGCTTTGACGCCATCCCCGTCGAAGGTCCGCCGCGGGAACTCCATGCGGCTGCCTCTGGGACCGAAGGTGTAGGAGAAGTCCTGCAGGGGGCATTCGCCGCCCTTGTCGCACACGGGGCAATCGAGCGGATGGTTGATCAGCAGGAATTCGAAGACACTCGCCCGCGCCTGCAGCACCTCGGGACTGGCCGTCTCGACGACCATGCCGTCGGTGCACACGGTCGAACACGAAGTTTGCAGCTTCGGGATCTTCTCGACCTTGACGATGCACACGCGGCAGGAGCCTTCGACGCCGATGCCCGGATGGTAGCAGTAGTACGGGATCGAGATGCCGTTCTCGAGGGCGGCTTCGAGGATGGTCTTGCCCTTGGCGACCGTGATCTCGCGCCCGTCGATCTTCAGGGAGACGGTGTCCATGGGGGAATCATACTAGGGGCTCGCTGCTGATGTCATTCCCGCGAATGCGGAAGTCCAGACTGGGTGCCCGCGTGCGCGGGCACGACGTTGGGGGGCAGGACCACGGGGGCGCTACCGCAGCACGACGAGTGGTGTCAGGCCGTCCCGGTTCAGGGTGATGTCGCGCGGGGCTCGGGTGAGCGGCAGGCGGAATTCGGCGACGCGCTCGCGGACGACAATCTGGAAATCCTCCGCTGAGCCGCTAGCGTAGCGGACGGTCGCGGTCACGGGGAAGACGGATGCTTTGGCGACCTGCTCGACGCGCACGACGGCGACGGGGGGCGTGCTCGTGGCGTCGCGCCGCCATGTCATGCGCACCCGCGGTGTGCCCGAGCCATGAATCCACGCGTCGAAGAACGACTCGAGCCGCTGGTTGCCCTCAGCTTCCATGGCCAGGCGCACGTCCTCGGCCCCGGCCTTCCTGAAGCGCGACCCGAAGTAGAAACGCCGGATACCCCTGAAGAAGGCATCGTCTCCGATCATCCGGCGCAGCATGTGCAGCACGACGGCGGACTTGTTGTAGACGATGGCGCGGAAGATGCGGCTGTCACCCTGGATGTGGCCGAGACGGTAACCGAGATCGACCGGGCCCGCGTCACCCTTGTCGCGAGCCCATCGCGCCATCCGGCGCAGGAGATCGAAGAACAGGGCATCGCCGCGGCTCTTGCGGGCGTAGAGCGCCGCGAAGTACTGCGAGAAGCCCTCGCTGATCCACTGGTCGTGGTAGCTGCGCCAGCCGACAGCCTGGCCCCACCACTGGTGCGCCACTTCGTGTGCCACGAAGAAGTCCGGGAAGTTCAGGAACGCGGCCGGGTCGTTGGCCCACGCGAGCGCCGCCGTCGCCACCGGCACGTTCAGGACCGACAGGTACGCCGGGCTGTGCCCGCCGGGGAGATCCTTCTCGACGGGCGCGACGGTGAGGCTCGGGTACGGGCAGTCGCCGATGAGCGACGTGTAGTAGCGCAACAAGTCGTCGGCCGCCGCTCCGGTACCGCGTCCCTTGACCAACTGCCTCGGGTTGGCCTCGACGCTCAGTTCGACCTCGTTGTTGAACGAGCCGGCGGCGACGACGCCGGCCGGTATGGCCGATCCTTGGCTGGCCGCCAGCCCCGCGAGGGCATCCACGAGGGACACGGTGCGCGTGGCGGCGGGCCCGAACCGGCTGATAAGGCACGCGAGATAACGCACCGGCTGGGTGGCTTCGTAGGTATACAGGCGTCCCGCGGGCTCCTTGTCGCGCGACGGCACCACGACGGGCGACCCGGCCTGCAAGTCTCCGCTCGCGAGCACCTGGTACGGGTCGGGCACGGTCAGGTGCATCGTTGCCGTGGCGTAGTCGCTGACAGATCCCTGGGGATACCAGAACGAACGCGTCGTGTAGAGCAAACTCGGCTCGCCTGTGAACGACGGCGTGTCGATCACCTGAGGCTGCTCCGAGGGGAACTGCGGCGCCACGGATTCGCGGTCGGGCACCACCGGCGCGAGGCGCCCGGCATACACGACGACGAGCGACATCTTCGTGTCGCGCACCGCGTAGCCGGGCAGATTGACAACGATGCTGTTCTGGTTGCGCACGCGGAGCGAGAGGAGGCGGCCCCACTCGGCGCTATAGACGGACTGCACCGTGAGCGGCTCTGCGAGATGCAGCGTCAGGTTATTGGCGGCGTCGGCCTTGATGCGCAGGTCGAGCAGCGCGCGTCCCTCGATCCACTGGCGCTCCGGGTCGAACGAGACGTCGAGCGTGTAGCGGTCGACGTCGAAGACACCGTTCTCGTCCTCGTCGAAGGACCGTCCGCCCGCAGCGAGCTTCTCGGCCGATGAGTAGACGGAGATGTTGCGGCGCCGGTGCCGATCGAACAGCGAGATGTCCTCGGACTCGCTGCCGGATTTCGCGTAGGTCAGGCCCTGGTACCGGCGGGTGCGCAGCTCGACCAGCAGATCGTTCGGCTGCGGCGGCAGCGACCACGTGTCGCGGCTGAGATCGCCGAGATCGACGTTGTACGACTTCACGATCTCGTCTCTGAAGACGGCCTCGGCGCGGCGGAGGATCGCGGCGTCCACGGGCTCCGGCGTCAGCGAGCCGGGTGCGAAACGCGACTCGAAATCGGCCGGGCTGAAGCGGAAGAAGACTTCCTGGTACGGCGAGTCGATCGTGTCGGTGCCGGCGTAGATGCGTACCTGCTCGCGCTCGGTCTCGGGCGCTGGGCGAAAGCGGAAGCTGCCGCCGGTGACGGGCACGAGCACGGCGGCCGTCGGACCGTCCGGCGTCTCAGCGACGAACACGTAGCCCTCGGCCAGCCGCACCTCGAGGTCATCGGACGTCACGACGAGGTTGCGCGCGCGGAACTGCTTCGCGGGATTCAGCGACAGGCGGAACAAGCCGTCGAGGGTGTTGAGCTCCTTCTGGCCTTCGACGCGCCACTCGTCGTCGCTCGTCTCCGTCGGCACGCGGCGGACATCGAGGCGCCATGTCGCCATGCGCGCGCGGGTGCCGCGCTCGGTGAAGACTTCGATCATCAGGCGGTAGCCGTCGCCGGCGAGCGTGCCCTCGAGCGGCGTGCGGTCGCGTTCGCGGATGACGGCACGCGTAATGTCGGGCGTGACGAGCAGGCGGGCAGCGTCGGAGGCGAAGTCGCGGCTGGCGACGGCGGACAGCAGATCAAGGTAGGCGTCCGGCTTGCCGGCCTGCATCACCTGCTCGATCTTGAGCAGCAGCCGGAAGACGCCATCGGGGGGCCCGGCCTGCGGCGACGCCGCGTGCGTCCCGCCCTGCTGGGCGAGAACCGCGAGAAGCACGACGGCGGCAGCAGTGAAGCGGCGCATCAGGACGTGACGGATACTCTCACTGCTTAGACGTCGAATAACCCTCTTTGGAGCCAGCAGCCGGCTCCTCCGGCCGTCGCACCATGAGGACCGTGAGATCGTCAGCGAAGCGCACGTCCTGCGCGTGATGCTCGACCGCCTTGAGGATCTTCCGGCCCACGTCGGCCAGGTCGGGGTTGGCGGCATGGGCGCGGATGAGCGTGAGCAGCCCCTCTTCGTCGAACGGCACCCCCGACGGGTTCTCCGCCTCGGTGATGCCGTCGCTGTAGAGCACCAGCAGGTCGCCCGGCTCCAGCGTCGTCGTCTGGGTGGTGTAGGTCGAGTTGTCGAACATGCCCAGGGCGATGCCGCCCTCCGACAGCCGATCGATGTCGCCGTTGCGCCGTCGAATCAAGCCCGGCAGATGGCCGGCGTTGACGGCGACCAGGGCGCCTGTCGCAGGGTTCACGGTGACGAACAGGAGCGTGATGAAGCGCGACGAGGGCGCGTGCCGCACAATCTGGACATTGAGACGCGACAGGAGCGGCGCCGCGTCGAGGCCCTCGTCGAGCAGCGTGCGCAGCATCGCGAGCAGCAGGGCCATCAGCAGCGCGGCCGGGCTGCCCTTGCCGGCGACATCGCCGAGGGCGACGACCACGCGGCCGTCGGGCAGGGGCAGAATATCGTAGAAGTCGCCGCCGACCGTGTTGGCCGGGCGCGTGACGCCGAACGCGTCGAGTCCGCCGCTCGAGTAGAGGCCCCGCGGCAGCATGGCCTGCTGGATGTCGCGCGCGATCTCGAGATCGTTCTTCAGCGAGAGGCGCTCGAAGACCTCGAGCAGCACGAGCAGGATCAGGGTCACAATCGAGAGAAGCAGCCAGCCCGTGCCGCCCGGCCAGATGGGCGCGGGCAGCGGGAAGCGCAGGACAATGGGATCGATGGGGATCCAGGCCGTGTGGAAGCCGCGCAGCATCGAGATGAGCCCGACGAACCCGGCGATCAGGGCGATGGCAAAGAGCACCCGGCGCGCGGGCGACATCTTCATCGTGATCGCGAGAAACACGCCGCGCAGGAAGACAACAGGGCGCTCCCACCAGGGGAGTTGCGCCAGTTCCTCGCGATCGATGCCGCGCGAGAAATAGCGGTAGGCGTCTCGCGTGTCGCGGGTAAAGAGGCGTCGAAATTCCTCGGCCGAGAAACCCCGCGTGTAGACGTTGTAGAAGTCGCGGATCCGGCCGGCCTGATCCCGCGCCCAGCTCTTGTTGTCGGCCATGAATGCTCTCTGCTTCCTGTCCAAGTCTCGTGCCGCTATTATGCCCCTGCCTGTGTTACACTCGCCCCGCTTTTCCCCGGTTCCGTCCTCTCGAGTCCGCCCCCTGTACGAAATACGTCGCCACACTGCGGCGGGGTTCCCGTGATGCTTGGATGCGGGGTCGACCTCATTGAGGTCGGCCGGTTCGAACGTGAAGGCTTGCGGCGAGGTGGCGATGCGTTCGACGACCTGTTCACGGCGGCGGAACTTCGCTGGTGCCGGGCGCGGCATCGGCCGGCGAGAGCGTTTGCCGCGGGGTTCGCGGCCAAGGAAGCCTGCGTGAAGGCGCTCGGGACCGGACTCGTCGGTCGCATGAGTTGGACGGACATGGAGGTTCGATGGGAGGGCCAGCAGCGGCGGCCCGTCGTATCGCTCTCGGGAGAGACGGGCGACATGGCCTCGGCAATGGGCGTCCGCGAGGTGCATCTGTCGGTGTCGGTGCGCAAGAACCTCTCCCGGCGCAAGAACCTCTCCCGGAGAGGTTGTCACAGTCGGAACGAGGAACTTGCGGTGGCGTGGGTAGTGCTCGAGGGCGCGTAGGAACCTCTCCGGGAGAGGTTGTTAGTCGAAGGCGGAAGAACCTCTCCGGGAGAGGTTGGTCGTCGCAAGGAGGTTCGATGGCGTTCGACTACGAGCAACTTCGGCGTGAGATCACGTGGGACGTCGGGAAGAGGGAGCTTGGATACGTCGAAGGCGCGCCCCTGAACCTGGGCTACCTCTGTGCCGACCGCCATGTCGACCACGGCCGAGGCGACAAGCTGGCACTGATCCACGAGGGTCATGAGGGCGGCGTCCGGCAGTTCACGTTTCGGGATCTGCAGCAGTTGACCAACGGCTGGGCGCATTTTCTCCGCGGCAGCGTCTTCATCCGTCAACTCGATCGCGTCTGCCTCTTTCTCGACAAGAGCCCTGAACTCTACGTCGGCTTCCTCGGCATCCTGAAGACCGGGGCCGTCGTGGAGCCGCTGTTCTCGGCGTTCGGCGAAGACGCGCTCGTGGCGCGCATGCTCGACAGCAGGGCGACGGCCATCATCACCGAGCGGCGGCATCTCGGAAAGGTGCGCAAGGCGCGCGAGCGGCTGCCGGATCTCAAGACGATCATCGTGATTGACCAGGAGGACGACAGCCGCAAGTTGCGCGAGGGTGAGATCGAGTACCGGATGATGGACCACCGGGAGGACCGGTTCACGATTGCGCCGACCTATGCCGAGAGCCCGAGCGTGCTGCACTACACGAGCGGCACGACAGGCGCGCCCAAGGGCGCGATGCACGTGCACGGCAGCATCTTCGCGCAGTACCTGACGTCGAAGGTCGTGCTCGACATCCGGGACCACGACATCTACTGGTGCACGGCCGATCCCGGCTGGGTGACGGGCACGAGCTACGGGATCATCGGGCCGTGGGCGCTCGGCGCCACGCAAGTGGTGCTCGACGCGGGATTCTCGAGCGACCGCTGGTACGAGACGATCGAGAAGCACCGCGTGACCGTGTGGTACACCGCGCCGACGGCCATTCGGATGCTCATGAAGGACGGCGTGGAGCCGGTCCGCAAGCGGAACATGACCGGCCTGCGCCACATGTGCAGCGTGGGCGAACCGCTCAACCCCGAAGCGGTGCGCTGGGGTCACGAGGCGTTCGGCCTCTGGTTCCACGACACGTTCTGGCAGACCGAGACGGGATCGATCGTGGTGACGAACCTGCCCGGCATGCCGGTGAAGCCGGGCAGCATGGGCCGTCCATTCCCCGCGCTCACGGCGACCGTCGTCGAACCGAAGACGGGCCAGCCGATCGCCGAGGTCGGACGCGTCGGGCTCATCGCGATCAAGCCGCCGTGGCCGAGCATGATGCGGACCTACTGGAACAACACGGCCACGTATTACGGCAAGTTCCTCAACGGGTGGTACATCTGCGGTGACCAGGCCAGCGTCGACAAGGAGGGCTACTTCTGGTTCTGCGGGCGAGACGATGACGTGATCAACACGGCGGGACACCTCGTGGGGCCGTTCGAGATCGAGAGCGCGCTGCTCGAACACCCGGCCGTGGCCGAGTCGGCGGCGATCGGCAAACCCGACCCGGTGAACATGGAAGTGGTGAAGGCGTTCGTGGCCCTGCGCCCGGGCTTCCTCGCCGGCGTGGATCTCGAGCTGGACATCATGAACTTCGTGCGCAAGAAACTCTCGCCCCTCGCGATGCCGCAGGAGATCGAGTTCGTGGACAAGGTGCCGAAGACGCGCAGCGGCAAGATTCTGCGCCGCGTGCTGAAGGCGAAGGAACTGGGGCAGCCGATCGGCGACGTCAGCACGATGGACGACGACTAGGCGAAAGGGAGCCAGTAATGAAGGACATGATCCTCGAGTACATCAAGAACGAATACCTCGACGAAGACGAGGCGGAAGACACCGACTTGAACGAGAACACGCCGCTCATCTCGGGTGGCATCGTCGACAGCTTCAGCATGGTGAGCCTGAAGCGGTTCCTGGAGAAGAAGTTCAGCATCAGCATCCCCGATGACGAGGCCTCACCCCAGGCCTTCGACACGGTGACGAGCATCATCGCGCTGGTGAACAGGCACCTGGCGAAGAAGGGGGCGTAGTCATGGCGTACCCGGCGGCCGTGAAGGAAGCCTGGCAGGCCGAACTGGCGGGCATCCGCGAGAAGGGCATCTACAAGGAAGAACGGTTCATCCACTCACCGCAGTCGGCTCACATCAAGGTCGAGTATCCGAGCGGATCCGCGCTGCAGGACGTCATCAACCTCTGCGCGAACAACTACCTCGGCCTGTCGAGCCACCCCGACGTCGTGGCCGCGGCGCACAGGGCGCTGGACGAGCGCGGCTACGGCATGTCGAGCGTGCGGTTCATCTGCGGCACGCAGGACGTGCACCGGACCCTCGAACACAAGCTGACGGAGTTCCTGGGCACGGAGGACACGATCCTCTTCGCGAGCTGCCTGGACGCGAACGCCGGCGTGTTCGAGGCCATCCTCGGGCCGGAGGACGTGATGATCTCCGACCGCCTCGTCCACGCGAGCATCGTGGACGGCATCCGCCTCTGCAAGGCGATGCACGACACCTACAAGCACTGCGACATGGCGCACCTCGAGCAGAAGCTGCAGGAGCACCAGGACAAGCGCGTGCGGGTCATCATCACGGACGGCGTGTTCAGCATGGACGGTGACCTGGCGCCGCTCGACCAGATCGTCGCGCTCGGCGAGACGTACAACGCGCTGGTGTTCCTCGACGACAGCCACGCCACCGGATTCATCGGCAAGACCGGCCGCGGCGTGCACGAGCACTTCGGCGTGATGGGCAGAATCGACATCATCACAACGACGCTCGGCAAGGCGATGGGCGGGGCGAGCGGCGGTTGCGTGTCGGGCCGGAAGGAAATCGTGGAGCTGTGCCGTCAGCGTGCGAGGCCGTATCTGTTCAGCAACGCCGTGCCGCCGCCGATTGCGGCAGCGGGCATCAAGGTGCTCGAGATTCTAAGCGCCAACACCGAGCGGCGCGACAAGCTCGAAGCGAACGCGAAGTTCTGGCGCAAGGGCCTCATTGACGCCGGGTTCGTCATCCGGGACGGCGACAGCCCGATCGTGCCGGTGATGCTCTTCAATGCGAAGCTGGCGCAGGACGTGGCCCGCGACCTCTACCACGAAGGCATCTACGTCGTCGGCTTCTTCTTCCCGGTGGTGGCGGCGGGCCAGGCACGCATCCGCACGCAGCTCTCGGCCGACCACGACATCCCGATGCTGGCGCGCGCGCTCGAGTCGTTCAAGAAGGTGGGGGCGAAGTACGGAATCCTGGGGCTCGACAAGAAGGGGATTATCGAGAAGTACGGGCAGTAACGTCCTCACGGCCCGCAAACCTACTCCCGCCGAAAACCTCTCCGCCGCCGAGAAACCTCTCCGGGAGAGGTTTCTCGGGAGAGGCTTCAGCGGCCGCGAGGAAAGAACCTCTCCGAGGAAAGAACCTCTCCGGGAGAGGTTTTCGCGGGAGAGGTTTTCGTTGTTGAAATGGCGTAACTTTGTTCATATAGTTAACAGCGTTACGCCATGGGTGTTTCCGATCGCCGCACACGTCACCGGGTCAACTTGAGGCGCGAAATCCTCGACGCAGCCAGCCAGTTGTTCGTCGAGGAGGGCTACCAGCGCGTCACGATGCGGCGGATTGCCGAGCGCATCGAGTACTCCCCGACCACGATCTACCTCTACTTCAAGGACAAAGCCGAACTCTTCCAGGCCATCTGCGAGGAGACCTTCTCACAGCTCACCGGAACGCTCGAACGGCTGGAGGCTGCGCCTGGCACACCCCTCGCGCACCTGCGAGAGGGCCTGCAGACCTACATCGACTTTGGCCTTCAACATCCGGCCCACTACGCGGCCACCTTCCTGAGAACCACGAAGGGCGGCGAGGCTTCTCATTACGACGGCTCGATCGGCGCGCGGGCCGTCGACACCCTCCGGCAGCGCGCTGCGGCCTGCGTGGAGAGCGGCGACATCCATACGACGAACATCGACATGACGACCCAGGCGCTCTGGGCGTCGATTCACGGATTGACCGCCCTGCTCACCACGGAGCATGGGTTTCCGTTTGTCGCTCCGAAGGTCCTCATCGATCACCTTCTGGACGTGTTGATCGCGGGACTCCGAAGCCAGATTGCCGCTCCGCGGACCTCGCCGCCGCGGCCCGCCCACACCCCCAAGCCCTTCTCGTTCATCGACTGACCGCAAAGAAGATGACGGGCCAGAATCTTCCCAGATCGACTATTGATAACAATGTTATTTTTATTATCACTCATCGCTTGTCCACAAAGCCAACCCGCCAGAACCTCGGCCTGAGGTCCCAGATCCGACGCTCGACTTGTGTGGAGTCTCAGAACCCGAGGTGCGAGCCGAAGAGGAACAACCCCATCCAAGGGAACACGGCCCCGACGAGATAGATGGCGGTCAGCAGCGCGATGATGCGATGGACGCCGATGAGATGAAGGGAGATGCCGAGCGCGGCGGCGACCAACTTGGCGCCGGCCACAGTCGCCCCGTGTCCAAACGAGCCCATCAGCCCAACCAGGATGGGATTCGCCTCGAATTCCGCGCCCATCGTCGTGACACCCACGTAAGTCATCACGCCATCAGCCGCCTGGGCGAGCAGGAAGAGCACGATCACCGCATCGCCGAACCGAGAGCGCGAGACAGGCGACTGCCACCATCGCATGAGGCGACCTCCAGACCGAAATGAAGACAGGCCCGCCTGCAATCGGCCGTCGGTCCTGACCCGGACCGTGTGACGGCGACGCGCGAGCGACCTGCCCACTCAACTGCAAGAAGTGATCACAGTGAGCGCCGGGCGCGAGGAGCCAGGTTCAGGCCCATTTTGCCGCAGAGCCGACGGATCCGTGAACAGGAGGCCAACAAATAATGAAGAGTTGGGCAGTTGCGAGCAACCGTGTGTAGAGGGGCAGGCTAATCCGCTGCGTTGCAAGGGGATAGCGGACCTGAAACCCGTGTGCTACGATGCCGTCGCTGTCTCCTCTTTGCGACGCGCGCACCACTCCTGCCGAGATGGATCCTCCGTGAAAATGCGGGCATTCGTCGTCGTCCCCGCCTTCAACGAAGCCGCCCGACTGCCTCGGCTGCTGGAGGAGCTGGGGGGCTATCTGCCACGGGCGGCGCAGGCAGCCGACTTCGACGTCCGTTTCTGCATTGTGGACGATGGGAGCCGGCAGGAACAGTTCGCGGCCGAGAAGCGACTCATTCGCGAGGCCGAATTCGGCGACGCCGTCAGACTGGTTCGCCTCGAATCCAACCGAGGGAAAGGCGGCGCCATCCTCGCGGGTCTGGAAATCGGGCTCGCCGAAGGGTTCGACTACCTGGGCTTCATGGACGCCGACGGTGCCGTCCCGGTGCGCGAGTTGCACCGCGCGCTGGCGTACCTGGTCACAGCCCATCGGGACGCAGGCGTCACGGGCGTCGTGGGGTCTCGCATTCGCATGCTGGGCAGGCTGGTGGAGCGCAATCCGCTTCGGCACTATGTGGGACGCGCCTTTGCCACGTTCGTCTCGTCGTGGTTCAGCCAGGGCGTGTACGACACGCAATGCGGTCTCAAGATCTTCGAACGTGAGACGCTGCGGCGTCACCTGCAGATCCCGGAGGACAAGCGGTGGGTCTGGGACACGCAACTCCTGCTGTCGATGCTGCACGCGGGGGACACGATTCACGAGCTGCCCGTTGACTGGCGGGAAACGGGCAACTCCAAGGTCTCCCTGGTGCGTGACCCGCTCACGATGATCTGGCATCTGGTCAGGTTCAGACGGCGACTTCGGGCGCTCCGCGCGTCTGGCAGGTCAGGACCCATCTAGTGGATCACGACGAGGCCCGCTGCGGCGTTGACGTTCGCACGCACCGGTACGACCGGACCAAGCGGACGCCCCTGGACGAGGGGACCATTGATGCGTGACGCGCTCCGGGCCGCCCGAGACGCAACGGTTGCCCCGCTGGCGTCCGGCAGGCTCTGGCTGGTGCTGGTCGGAGCGCTCTTCTGCCTCCCGCTGTTCATCGGCCTCGGGCGCACCGACCTTCAAAGTGACGAAGCCATCTACTCCTTCGGGGTCGACGTGATGGTGGCCGACGGGGACTGGCTCACGCCCAAGAGCTGCCCGTCGGCCGACATCGCCTTCCTCGAGAAGCCGCCCCTGAAGTTCTGGATCGTGGCCGCGCCGATTCGTCTGGGCCTCCTGCCAGACAACGAATTCGGGCTCCGCTTCTGGGACGCGGCCTTCGGCGGCCTGGCGTTTCTGTACCTGTTTGCGATCGGCTGCAGAATCGGCGGCCCGATGTGCGGCATCTCCGCCGTGCTGCTCCTCTTTGTCCACCGGCCGCTGCTGTTCGAGCACGGCCTGCGCAGCAACAACATGGAAGCGTCCCTGGTGCTCGCATACTGCGGGGGCCTGTACCACTTCCTGATGTGGAGGTCGTCCACCGAGCATGCGCGCGGGCGAGTCCACGTGCTTGCCGTCACGTTGTATTTCGTGCTGGGGTTCATGACGAAGTTCGTCGCCGCGCTGTTCCTGCCCGCGATCATCGCGGCGGTCCTCCTGTGGCGACGGACTGACCGTTCGTGGTTGGCTCAGCGGTGGCGGGTGTTGTTGGGGGCCGCCGCGCTGGGCGGGCTGTTGATTGCGCCGTGGTTCGTGTATCAGCATCTTCGCTTCGGCGCGGCCTTCTGGGAGGACATCCTTGGAGCAGCCGTCTACACGCGGCTGACGGCGTCTCTCAATCCAGAGCACGTCCAGCCGTGGCACTTCTACTTCAACAGCATCTGGAACGAGTTGGTCGCCGCGAGAACCGAGCTGTGGACCCTGGGCGGCCTCGGACTGTTGCTGTGGCAGACATGGCGAAAGAAGTGGATTGACGGAGCGACGATCCTGATCTGGTTTGCCTTGCCGATGGCTGTCATCTCGGTCGGGACCTCGAAGCTCTATCACTATGCGTACCCGTTCCTGCCGCCGCTCGCGGTCGCAGGAGGGTACCTGGCAGCCGCTGGGCTCAGGGCGGTGGCGTCATCGCTCTCCTGGCTGATCG
>JAPKZP010000548.1 GCA_026393735.1 Acidobacteriota bacterium | reverse complement strand
TCATCGAAGAGGCGCACGCGGCGGGGCTCGTCGTCGAGGGGCTCAGCTTCCACGTCGGCAGCCAGTGCACGAACTTCGAGAACTTCGTGCAGGCGCTGAACATGTCGTCCGCGGTGATGAAGGAAGCGGCGTCACGAGGGTTCGACCTGAAGATCCTCGACATCGGCGGCGGCTTCCCGGTGCGCTACAACCGGCACGTGCCGCTCTTCAGCCAGCTCGCCAAGCGGATCAACACGGAGATCGATCGGCTGTTCCCGAAGAAGATGGAGATCCTCGCGGAGCCTGGCCGCTTCTTCGTGGCCACGGCCGTCACGGCGATGGCGACCGTCATCGGCAAGACCGTGCGCGACGGCAAGACCTGCTACTACATCGACGACAGCGTGTACCACACGTTCTCGGGCATCATCTTCGACCACTGCCCGTATCACTTCCAGGCGTTCAAGAAGGGGCCCACGGAGGTGTGCGCGGTCTTCGGCCAGACCTGCGACGGGCTCGACACGATCTCGCAGTCGGAGACGCTGCCCGACCTGCAGCTCGACGACCTGGTCTACTCGATCGACATCGGCGCGTACAGCAACGCCTCCGCCACCTGGTTCAACGGCTTCCCGCCGGCGAAGGTCGTGCACGTCAACGAATAGGCGGTGAAGCCTGCAGCGGCCATCGAGGCTGTTTTGGGGGTTCGTTCGGTCGGAATAACCGACCTGCCGCGAATGCCCGATCCGCTGCTACAATTACCGTTCGGCTTTGCAGTCGCACTGCTTCCTGACTGTTTCTGCCCCCCGCGCCCCCCGGGTGGCCGATGAGGAGGCGGACGTTCGTCTGCCGAGAACTCGCTAACAAGGGGGCCCCATGAAGTCGTTCGTTCCATTGGAATCTCACGCAGGCAAGCCGCCTCGCCTGGCGGCGCTCGTCGTCGCACTCCTGCTGTGCGCCCTTCCCGTTGCGGCCGCAGGCCAGTCGGCCACCGCGGCCGGCGATCAACCGGCCGCGCCGGCCGAGAAGCCCAAGTCCGACTTCAAATGGAGCTGGGGCAACACGCTGACGTACGGCCTCGGGTTCCGGGTCGCCGATCCCGACCAGCGCATCATCGGCACCGCCGCCGGGGGCACCGCGTTCTCGGTCAACGGCGACGACGGCAACCAGAACTACAAGAAGGGGCTGTTCACGAACGCCGCCAAGATCACCAGCGAGTTCGAGTTCAGCTACAAGCACGTGGGCGGCTTCGTCCGCGGTTTCGCCTTCTACGACTTCGTCAACCAGAACGGCGACCGCGCCCGCACGCCCTTGTCGAACGCCGCCAAGGACCGTGTCGGCGCCCGCGCGGAGTTCCGGGATGCCTTCATGTGGTACCGCTTCGGCAGCGGGTCGCATACCGGCGAAATCCGCGCCGGCTGGCAGGTGATCAACTGGGGCGAGAGCACCTTCATCCAGGGCGGCATCAACGCCATCAATCCGGTCGATGTCAGCGCCCTGCGCGTGCCCGGCGCCGAGTTGCGCGACGCCATGCTGCCCGTGGGCGCCGTCAAGTTCAGCATCAAGCCGTCGGCCAACACGTCGATCGAGGCCTTCTACCAGTACGCCTGGGAAGAGACGAAGATCGACCCGGTCGGCAGCTACTTCAGCACGACCGACTTCGCCGGCGCGGGCGCGTCGAAGGTGATGCTCGGCTTCGGCGCGGTGCCCGACACCGTTGCCGTCGGCCATGCGCCGCTGCCGCCCTCGTACAGCCCGGTGGGCAGCGCCGTACCGAAACGCGGCGAAGACACCAAGGCCCGAGACGACGGGCAGTACGGCGTCGCGCTGCGGGCAACGGCCCCGGGCTTCGGCAACACGGAATTCGGCGTCTACTTCCTGAACTACCACAGCCGCCTGCCGCTGCTCAGCGCCCAGACCGGCACCCAAAGCGGGCTGCTTGCGGGCAACTACGCCGCGACCGCCAGCTACTTCCTCACCTACCCGGAGAACATCAAGCTCATCGGCGCGAGTTTCAACACCCAGCTCAGCCGAACGGGCATCGCGCTGCAGGGCGAAGTGTCGCACCGCCTCGACGTGCCGCTGCAGGTGGATGACGCCGAGTTGCTCTATGCGGCCCTGACCCCGCTGCGCCTGTTGCCTCCGCTCCCGCAACTGGCGCCCCTCATCGGGCTGGGCAACCTGCTGGCCAGCCAGAACCAGGCTGGCGCGTACGGCTTCTCGCAGCAGATCGACGGGTTCCGCCGCTTTGACACCACGCAATTTCAGCTCACGGCGACGAAAGCGTTCAGC
>JAPKZP010000436.1 GCA_026393735.1 Acidobacteriota bacterium | reverse complement strand
GGCAAGCTCATCGTCGCGGCGGACCCCCAGGAGGCGGAGGCGCTGCCGGCCCTCAAGGCCAGGGCCGAAGCCAACGGCGTGGAAGGACTGACGCTGGTCGACTCGGACTTCATGCGCCGCCGCGAGCCTCACGCCAGCGGCGCGGCCGCGATCTTCTCTCCCAACACCGGCATCGTCGAACCCGAGGCGCTGGTGCATGCGCTCGCGAGGGTCTGCGAAGACGCGGGCGGGTACGTCCTGCCCGGCACGCGCCTGATCGGGGCCGACACCACACCGGACGGGATCGTCGTGCGCTCGTCCGAGGAATCGATCCTCGCGCGCGTCGTCGTCAACGCCGCCGGCCTGTACGCCGACGAGGTGTCCGCACGGCTCGGCGGCGAGTCCTTCACGATTCACCCGTGCCGCGGCGAGTACGCGGAACTCGCGCCGTCGAAACGCACGCTGGTCAATGCCCTGGTGTATCCGCTGCCGAACGCATCGGGACACGGCCTGGGCGTCCACCTGAGCAAGACCACGTGGGGCAGCGTGCTGATCGGTCCGACCGTCCACCACCAGTCGCGGAAGGACGACTATGAGGAGGGGCGGCTGCCGCTCGAGGACTTCCTCGAGCCGACGCGCCAGCTGCTCCCGTCGGTCACGCTCGACGACCTGCGCCTCGGCGGAAGCGGCATCCGGCCGAACCTCAACCCGCCGGACGAGTCGTTTGCCGACTTCATGATCCGTCGAGATCGCCAGAACCCGCGCGTGGTGCAGGTGGCGGGGATGAGTTCGCCAGCGCTCACGGCCTGCCTGGCGGTCGGGCGGATGGTGGCGGAACTGGTGCACGAAGCGCTGGCGTAGGGATGTGAAGCCGCTCGTCGGCCGCCGGCGGACCGCGAAGTGTGCGGGCTGTTACGCGGGCCCCGAGGCGTGGAGGTGTCTCGCGAGCGCGTCCTGCCAGGTGGGCATCGGGATTCCCAGCGCGCGGAGACGGGAGTTGTCGAGGGCGCAGTACTTCGGGCGCGGGGCTCGCAGCGCGGCCGTCTCGAGCGTTATGGGCTTGAGCACCGGCCGGCGGCCAAGGAGCCGCGCGATCTCGACCGCGATGTCGTGCCAGGTACACGCGCCCGCATTGACGCAGTGGTAGACGCCTGGCGGCGCCTGGCTGACGAGCACGGCCCTCGTCGCCTCCGCGATGTCGAACACGTAGCTCGGCGAGACCGTCCGGTCGGTGAACACCGGCACTTCGCGGCCGGCCTCGATCCCCTCGGCGATGGCATCGATACTGCTGCGCCGGCCAGGCTTGCCCGGCACGGCCCCAAACAGGCTCTCGACACGCAGCACGAGTCCGCGCCGCGCCTCGAGGGCAAACCACTCGCCGAGCAGCTTCGATGCCGCGTAGACACCGAGGGGATTGGGCTCGTCGCTTTCGACGTACGGCCGCGCTGACGTGCCATCGAACACGAAGTCGCTGCTGTAGTGGATAAGGGTCGCGCCGACGTGGTTGGCTGCCCGTGCGAGTTCGCGGACCGCAAACGCGTTCACTTCGAGCGCGCGCCGCGCGTGCGCTTCGGCCCCGTCGACGTCGTTGTCGCTGGCGCAGTTGATGATGACGTCGGGGCGCTCGGCTCCGATCCGCACCGCGACGGCATCGTCGTCCGTGATGTCCAGATCGGCTCGCGCCAGCGGCACGACGACCGCGTCGGCCCTGAGCAGCCCGACGAGCGCGCGGTCGCGCGTCCCCAGGTTGGTCAGCGCGAGTTCGCCGTTCAGGTGGTCGCGCAGCGTCGGCAGGTCCGGAGCCGCGGGGCTGCGGTCGCCGTCGTCGTCTGCGCTGCCGTCCTCGGTGCCGCGCCAGGGCGCGGCGAAATCGGCGGGCAACTCTTCATTGCGCTCGGGATTGCCGCCCGGGGCCTCGTCGG
>JAPKZP010000292.1 GCA_026393735.1 Acidobacteriota bacterium | reverse complement strand
CTCGGTCATGGCGGGCAAGACCGACGACAACATCGACGAACTGGAAGTGCTGACCTACGACGGGCTGCGCATGCGCGTAGGGGCGACGCCGCCGGACGAACTGGAGCGCATCATCCGCGAGGGCGGCCGCCGCGGCGAGATCTACGCCGGGCTGCGGGACTTGCGCGATCGGTACGGCGAGCTGGTCCGGGCGCGCTTCCCGAAGATCCCCCGCCGCGTGTCGGGCTACAACATCGACTTCCTCCTGCCGGAGCAGGGGTTCCACGTCGCGCGGGCCCTCGTCGGCTCCGAAGGCACCTGCGTCACGATCCTGGAAGCGACGGCCCGCCTCGTGCCGAGCCCCCCGTGCCGCTCCCTCCTCGTGCTGGGATTCGGTGATGTCTACCTCGCCGCGGACGCGGTTCCCGTCGTGACGCGCTTCGATCCGATCGGGCTCGAGGGGATTGACGAAGTGCTCGTTCGCCACTCGCGCGTGAAGAACCTCAACGCCAAGGGTCTGGCGCTGCTGCCCGAGGGCAAGGGATGGCTCTACGTGGAGTTCGGCGGCGCCACCGTGGCGGAGGCCGAGGCCAAGGCCCAGCGCCTGATGGCTGCGTTGGGTGTGGAGGGCGGCACCGCCTCCATGCGCCTGTTCCGGGACCCGATCGAGACGCAGCACGTGTGGGCGGTTCGCGAATCGGCGCTCGGCGCGACGTCCTTCGTGCCCGGCGAAGGGAAGAACTGGGAAGGATGGGAGGACGCGGCCGTTCCGCCCGCGCGGCTGGGCGAGTACCTCCGCCGCCTGCGGCAGTTGATGGCGGCGTTCGACTACACGGGCTCGCTCTATGGCCACTTCGGCCAGGGCTGTGTGCACACGCGCATCAACTTCGATTTGAAGACGACCGAGGGCGTGGCGGCCTACCGGCGCTTCGTGGAGGAGGCCGCCGATCTCGTCGTCTCGCTCGGCGGCTCGCTGTCGGGCGAGCACGGCGACGGCCAGTCGCGCGCCGAACTCCTGCCGCGGATGTACGGCGAGGAGTTGATGCAGGCCTTCCGGGAGTTCAAGGCGATCTGGGACCCGGGCAACAGGATGAACCCGGGAAAGGTGATCCACGCGTACCGGCTCGACGAACACCTCCGGATTCAGCAGTACCATCCGCGGCCGCTGGCGACACATTTCGCGTATCCCGTTGAAGGCAGCCTGGCGGACGCTGCGCTGCGGTGTGTCGGCGTGGGCAAGTGCCGCAAGCTCGACGGCGGCGCCATGTGCCCGTCCTACATGGCCACAGGCGAGGAGCAGCACGCGACGCGCGGGCGCGCGCGGCTGTTGTTCGAGATGCTGCAGGGTGAGGTCGTGTCGGACGGTTTCCGGAGCGAGGCCGTCAAGGAGGCGATGGATCTCTGCCTCTCGTGCAAGAGCTGCAAGAGCGAGTGTCCCACCGGCGTGGACATGGCGGCCTACAAGTCCGAGTTCCTGGCGCACTACTACGACGGGCGGCGGCGGCCGTTGCGGGCCTACGCGTTCGGGCTCATCAATCACTGGGGCGCTCTGGCCGAGTACGTGCCGTGGCTCGCGAACGTCTTCACGCAGGTCCCGCCGTTCAGCTCGTTCGTCCGCTGGGCGCTCGACATGGCGCCGGAACGCCGCATGCCGAGGTTCGCGCCGCGCAGCTTCCGCCGGACCTTCCGTCCCGCGCTTGCCGACGGGCCGCGTCCGCGTGTGCTCCTCTGGGCTGACACGTCGAACAACTACTTCCATCCCGAGGTCGCCCACGCGGCCGTCACGGTGCTCGAGGCGGCCGGGTTTCACGTCGAGATGCCCCGCGAGCGGCTGTGTTGCGGCCGGCCGCTCTACGACCACGGCATGCTCACCGCGGCGCGCCGGCGCCTCGTCGAAGGCATGCTCACCGCGGCGCGCCGGCGCCTCACCGAGATCCTCGAGAGCCTCCGCGCCGACATCGAGGCGGGGACGCCGATTGTCGGCCTCGAACCGTCATGCGTGTCGGTGTTCCGCGACGAACTGCTGCGCTTCTTCCCGGATGATCCCCTCGCGCGCGCGCTCAGCGAGCAGACGTTTTTCCTGAGCGAGTTCCTCATCAAGACGGGCCGCGTGCCCGACCTCCACCTCGAGGGCCGCGCGGTCGTGCATCCGCACTGCCACCATCGGGCGTCGCTGAATCTCGACGACGAGATCGCGGTGCTGAGGCAGACGGGACTCGACTTCACCGTGCTCGACTCCGGATGCTGCGGGATGGCCGGGGCCTTCGGGTTCGAGCGCGACCACTACGAGGTCTCGATGCAGGTGGGGGAGCGGTCGCTTCTGCCCGCCGTCCGCGCCGCCGCCGCCGACACCCTCATCGTGACGAACGGATTCAGCTGT
>JAPKZP010000678.1 GCA_026393735.1 Acidobacteriota bacterium | reverse complement strand
CGCCGCCGGCCGCGTGGTCGTGGCGGAGGACCTCTATTTCTCCGGGAATACCGTCGTGCTCGACCACGGGCAAGGTGTATTTTCGCTGCTGTGTCACTTCTCGCGCACCGACGTGCGCGTCGGCGAGACCGTGGCGGCGGGGCAGCCCGTAGGCGCAATCGGCGCGACGGGCCGCGTCACGGGGCCGCATCTGCACTGGACGACGCGCATCGGTCCGGCCGCCGTGGATCCGATATCTCTCCTCGCGATACGGATTCCGGAGTATCGTTAGAAGGTCCCGCTTTTCTGAGCCTGGTCGAAACGCTCGCGCCATAGGTTTCGTGTGCCACTCTCACTAAAGCTTCATGCAACACCGGTGTGCCGAGAGAGCAGGTTCACGTGATCCAGCGTC
This sequence comes from Acidobacteriota bacterium, assembly GCA_026393735.1. Taxonomy (GTDB): domain Bacteria; phylum Acidobacteriota; class Vicinamibacteria; order Vicinamibacterales; family JAKQTR01; genus JAKQTR01. The sequence continues at coordinate 1,548 of JAPKZP010000678.1, read as the reverse complement.
CAGCAGGCTCCAACGCGTTCGAATTCGTCGTCATCTCTGCGCTGCGCGCCGCGCAACTGATGCGCGGATGCGTGCCGCGGGTCGCCGGGATCCACAAGCACATCACGACCGCGCAGATGGAAGTGGCCTCCGGCAAGGTGACAAGACTGCCCGCCGTGCCGGCCGCCCCGCACATCGTCCCGTAGCCGCCGCCCCGCCGCGGCCGACGTCCCCGACCCGGGTTGTCGAAATCGGGCCGTCGGCATATCATCAGAGTCAGTGGGTCTTCTATCCTGGAACCGGTGGTTGCGCGGCTGCGCGCGGGCGGGCCTCGCCCTGTACGCAGTGTTCGTGCTGACGTCGCCGCTGGCGCATCATGATTTCGCCTGCCACCGCACGACTCCGGCGCACTGCCCCTCGTGCGCCGCGGCCCACCCGAGCCAGGCGGCCGATTGGCCGGGCGTGATGCCTCAGGCCTTCCTGCCGCCGGCAGATCGTTTGTGCCTGCTTCCAATCAACGTGAGCGCCACGTGGCAGCCTTCAGCCGAGAGCGGCCGTGCGCCGCCTCGCCAGGCGCGCGCATCGAGTCTCTAATCGCCCCAGCCCGACGTCACGGACACTCGGGCTACCCGAACTGAATCGACACCGGACGACCCGGACGCCCATGCTGAGCAACCGGGACGCCATCGTTGGCCTTGCCCCGGCGCCGCTGTTGCCGCGAGCGCCAGGAGGATTGTATGCAACGATTGCTGCTTGAGGCGGAGAAGCCGACCCGACGTCGCCGACCGTCGCCGCCGCGGGAATTCGTGACGGCCCTGCGAGCCGCCTGTGCCGCCGCAGTCGTGGTGGGCATCCTCGGCGCGCATCAGTCCTCGTCGGCGCAGACGCCAGGTTCCGTTCCAGCAACGGTGTCTCCATCGCCGGCCACGGCAAGCCCAACCACGGCGCAGGCTGCGGCCGCCGATCCGCAGGCTCTCCTCAAGGAGATCGCTCAGTTGCGGAAGGAACTGGACGACGTCCGGAAGGCGTACGGTGATCGCCTGGCGGCGCTCGAGGCGCAGGTGGCAACGGCGGCCGCCGCCCCACCGGCGCCGACTCCCGTCGTGCCGCCGCCTCCGGAACCCCAGCCGGCCGAGGCTCCCGCCGGGTCGTCGAAGGTGTTCAATCCTGACATCGCGGTCATTGGCAATATGCTCGGCACCGCCGGGACGAACCCCGTGGCGCCGTCTCCGTCGCTCCAGTTCAAGGAAGCCGAGGTGTCCTTCCAGGCGGTCGTCGACCCGTATGCCCGTGCCGACTTCTTCGTCTCCTTCGGCCAGGAGGGGGCCAGCCTCGAAGAAGGCTACATCACGTTCCCGACGATTCCTGGCGGTCTGCTCGTCAGGGTCGGCCAGATGCGTACGGCATTCGGCAAGTCCAACGCCCTGCATCCCCACGTGCTGCCGTGGCCGGACCGGCCGCTCGTCATGCGCAATCTCGTGGGCGGCGACGACGGTCTGGATGACGCCGGCGTGTCGGTGGCGAGGCTCCTCCCGAATCCGTGGGTCTTCCTCGAGGCGACAGGCCAGG
>JAPKZP010000666.1 GCA_026393735.1 Acidobacteriota bacterium | reverse complement strand
GGACCACGGCGCCACCCACCAGGCTGCCGAAGATGCCCGCGCCGGTGCGCACCTGTTCCCGTAGGGTGTCTTTCAGCATGGCGGCACCGACCACGGCCACGCACGATGCGAACAGGCCCATCAGCAGAAGGTGACTCTGAAGGTTCATGTCGGCCTACTTGCGCCCGAGCGCGATGTCGTGAGCGTCGATGATCACCAGCGCGTTCAGCAGGCCCGCGGCGATCAGGAACGCGTTGCCGTAGTCGTACGTGACCGCGACGGCGCGCCCCGCCCCGAACTCGAGGGCGCGCGCGACGAAGTACGGCAGCCCCATCCCGACGTTGGCGATCGCGGCCAGCGCGACGAGCGGCTCTGACGGCTCGAACGGGAACAGCCGTCCCTGCAGCGCAAGACCGAAGACGAACATCGCCGGCAGCATGACGAGAAACACGAGGCCCTTGGACCAGCGGCCCAGCCACAGGTGGCCGCCGCCCGGGATGAGCCAGCCCAGCAGGTAGATCAGCCACAGCGGCCTGGCCGGAGGGGCGGGAACGGATCGCTTGGCGGAAGTACGCGCAGCCATGTTGTCAGTGTATCGCAGTCGCGGCAGGCGTGTCGTCGAAGGATGCTCCGGCGGCCCATGAGACAACGATGGCGGCGACGGCCGCGCCGAGCGGCAGCGCCGTCGCGGCGCGCATTAGGTTCGTCACGGGCGCGCCGGCCGCGTGTTCAACCGCCCACGTGACGAGCGTCGGCAGACCGCACGCGATGACAGCCCATCGCAGCCGGGTCAGCGGCCAGGCGAGCAATCCGCGCCGATCCCTGGTGCGCCCGGTCCGGGCCGCGATGACGAGGAAGACGGCAAGGGCGCCGGCGGCGGCGCCGGCGTACAGCCCTGTGCAGCGTGCGCAGACCGGCTCCTGGATACCGGCATGCGCGAACGACCGGCCGGCGTGCTGGTGGCAGATGACCGCGCCCGTGCGAAACACGAGCGCTGCCGTGAAGACCGACGCCTCGCCGGCCCCTGGGGCCGCCAGCCAGGGCGTGATGACAAGGAGCGACGCCCAGGCCACCGCCGCCAGGGCGACGACGCCGGCGGTCGCGATCCGCATGGCCATCAGAACGCGAGGGCCCCGAAGTGCTCCTCGTAGCGGGCCCTGAACTGGTCCCACGTGTAGGAATGGCTCGACCCGCCCATGTGCTCGAGCGCGTAGGTGGCGGCGACACTCCCCAGGCGGCCGCACACCTCGTAGCCAGCCCCGGCCGCCAGCCCCTTCATGAACCCGCCGCGGAAGGCGTCTCCCACGCCGGTGGGATCCGCCATCGTGTGCGGGGTCACCGCCGGCACGTCGATCGTGCGATCGCGCAGCATGATGCTGGCGCCCTTCTCCCCCTTCGTCACGACCACGGCTTCCGAGTGACGCAGCATCGCGGCCGCATCCATCCCGGTCTTCTCCCGGATGATCTCGTACTCGTAGTCGTTGCAGATGACGATGTGCGCCCCGACGACACCGTCCTTCAATTCGTCGCCGCTCATCCGCGCCACCTGCTGGCTGGGATCGTAGATGTAGGGAATCGTCAGGTCGCGGCACTCCCGGCCGTAGCGGATCATCGCCCCGGGATCATTCGGCGCAATGATGGCGAGATCGCATCGGCCGACCCCGTGAAACGACAGTTCGCCCGCATTGGCCATCGCGCCCGTATAGAACGACGCGATCTGGTTGCCCGTCAGGTCGGTACTGCAGAAGAACGAGGCGGTGAACTTGTCGGGCACCTGCTTGACGAGCGTGGTGTCGATGCCGGCGCCGTCCAGCCAGCGCCGGTAGTCATCGAAGTCCTGGCCCGCGGTCCCCATCAGCCTGGGCCGCTCCCCGAGCAGCGCCAGCGTGTAGGCGATGTTCGGGGCGCAACCGCCGCGGCGCTTGTCCATCGTGTCGACGAGGAAGCTGAGGCTCACGCGCTGCAGGTGATCCGGCAGCAGGTGCTCCGTGAAGCTGCCGGGAAACGACATCAGGTAGTCGTAGGCGATCGAGCCGGTCACGATGATGTTCATGGCTATTTCACGTACTTGCCGATAATCGGCGCGAGTTCCTGCTTGACGGCCGCGGGCACGTGCTCCGGGCGTGTGATGATGGCGTGTTCGAGCGCCCGGCCGCAACTGCAGCCGCGCTGGGCAGGCAGCCGGCCGACGGACTCCGCGATGATCTTCTGGGCCGTCGAGGCGTTCTCCATGAGGTTCGCGATGATCAGGTCGACCGTGACCGAGTCGTGCTCCGGGTGCCAGCAGTCGTAGTCGGTCACCAGGGCAATCGTCGTGTAACAGATCTCCGCCTCGCGCGCGAGCTTCGCCTCCTGCAGGTTGGTCATCCCGATGATGTCGAAGCCCATGGCACGGTACGCATTCGACTCGGCCAGCGTCGAAAACGCCGGGCCCTCCATGCAGACGTAGGTGCCTGCGTCGTGCACGCGTGCCCCGACGACCCGTGCCGACGTGGCGGCCACGGCCGCCAGTTCGCCGCACACCGGGTGCGCGAACCCCACGTGTGCCGCGATGCCGCGGCCGAAGAACGTGCTGATGCGCCCGCGCGTCCGGTCGAAGAACTGGTCCGGGATGACGATGTCCAGCGGCTTGTAGTTCTCGCGGAGGCTGCCGACCGCGCTCGCCGAGAGGATGCGCTGGACGCCGAGCAGTTTGAACCCGAAGATGTTCGCGCGGAAGTTCAGCTCCGACGGCAGGATGCGGTGGCCGGTGCCGTGCCGCGCGAGGAAGGCCACCCGGCGGCCCCGCAAGGTCCCGGTCAGATACGGGCCCGAGGGGTCGCCGAACGGCGTCGCCAGCGTGACCTCCTCGCGGTCCGACAACTCCGCCATGTCGTACAACCCACTCCCGCCGATGATGCCAATGTCGATCGCCATACCTAGTCCTTCGCTGCCTGCTTGAGTTCGACCAGCACGCCGTCGGTGCTGGCAGGATGCACGAACGCGATGAGCGCGCCCTCCGCGCCCAGCCGCGGCTCGGCGTCGATCAGACGCACCCCCCGCTCCCTCAGGCGCGCGAGCGCCGCCAGGATATCGTCGACGCGGAGGGTCACGTGGTGGAGGCCCGGCCCCCGTTTCGCGATGAACGTCGCGATCGGCGAGTCCGCCGCGGTGGGCTCGAGCAGTTCGAGCGTCGCCTCCCCGACCGGCACGAAGTGCGCGCGGACCTTCTGCGTCGGCACCTCCCGGGGCGCCTCCACGTCGAGCCCGAGCGCGTCGCGGTAGAACGCGAGCGCCTGGCCGAGGTCGCCGACGGCGATGCCGATGTGGTCGAGTGTCGCTTTCACGGCGTCTCCTTGCGCCCGAGGGCCCGGTCGAAAATGCCGCTGGCGGCCGTGTACGGGTCGAGCGTGCGGTCGGTGATGCGGTCGAGCAGCGTGTCGACCTCACCCGCCGCCAGCACGTGCTGGTCGACATGCTCGAGAAAACGCGCCTGGAGCAGTTCGCGCAGCCGGAACTCGTTGCGGACGCGGCGTCGGGTCACGTGGCTCGCGACCGCGTGGGCCCGGAAGCGTTCGATCGCCTCGACCAGTTCCAGGACGCCGGCGCCCGAGGTCGCCTGTGTCCGCACGACGACGGGCCGCCACTCGTGGGGGCCGAACTCCTCCAGGGTCAGCATCGACTCGATGGACGCGACCAGCCGGTCCGCGCCCTCGCGATCGGACTTGTTGACGACGAAGATGTCCGCGATCTCCATGATGCCGGCCTTGAGAGCCTGCACTTCGTCGCCGGTGCCCGGCACGAGCGTCACGATCGAGATGTCGGCCGTGCGCACGATGTCGACTTCGTCCTGGCCGACGCCGACGGTCTCGATGACGATCCAGTCCTTGCCTGCTGCGTCGAGCACGTAGGCGGCCTCGTGCGTCGCTCTCGCGAGGCCTCCCAGGTGCCCCCGCGTCGCCATGCTCCGGATGAACACGCCGTCGTCGCCCGCGTGCGTCTGCATGCGGACGCGATCGCCGAGGATCGCGCCCCCGGTGTACGGGCTGGTGGGATCGACGGCGATGATGCCCACGGTGGACTCGCGGCGCCGGAACTCAACCGCCAGCCGGTCCACGAGCGTGCTCTTGCCGGCGCCGGGCGGCCCGGTGATCCCGACGAGGTACGCATGGCCCGTCGAGGGATAGAGCGCGCGCACCAGGCCCGACGCCAGCGGATCGTCGTCTTCGATGAGCGAAATCGCGCGAGCCATCGCGCGCGGGTCGCCCGCGCGCACGCGGTCGGCCAGGGTCGGGGCGGGCACGGGCGTCTTCGGATCGGTCATCGCGTGCTATGCGGTTGCCGCCAGGATCTGCCGCGCGATGACCAGCCGCTGAATCTCGGTGTCCGCGGACTCACGGATGGCGCGGCGCAGCACCTGCTGCTCGTCGGTCGGACGAAAGTCCATGGGATCTGGAAATGTACCACAGGGACGCGGAAATGACGCCAGATGCGAGGCGCAGCCGCACGCCCGGACTCTCCAGCGACCTACTCGCGCGACCAGTCGGTGTGGGGCCGCTTGTTCAGCACGAACCAGCCCCAGAGCAGCGCGCCGTACGAACGCCACGCGAGTCCCCGGCTGGCGTAGAACGGCGTCAAGACCCGCTGGAGTTGGGGCAGCCGGTAGAACGGCACCCCGGGGAAGTAGTGGTGCTCGAGGTGATAGTTGGAATTCAGAAAGGCGACGTCCCAGAACCAGTGGCCCCGCATCAGCGTGCTCCAGCCCGCCGGGTCCCGGGGCTCGATGTTGTAGTGCTGCCCGAGACGGTTCAGTGTGAACGCGATCGGGAACACGCCGAACACCGGGACCACGTACGCGCGCAGGGCCGCGCCCCAGCCGGACAGGACCACGAGCGCGGCAAGCACCGCCAGGTGCGCGGCGATCGACACCCCCCGCTCGCGGGCGATGGTGCGCTGGAGCGCCGCCGGGTACGTGGCCGATTCGCGCCGCGCCGCGCGGAAGTAGATCGGGAAGAGCGCCGCCGTGCAGTAGAGCAGCTTGAACCACCGCGCGTTCCGCCTGGGAGAGAGGTGGTGGCGCTTGGGATCGGCGTCGGACGAACCCAGCTCCGCGTGATGGTCGAGATGCCAGCGGGTGAACTGCGAGGCGGAGATTCCGCTGGGCACCGCGTAGAGGTAGCCGAGCAGGCGCTCCAGCCGCGGCCTGCGGGCGGGAAAGATCGCGTGATGCACGACCTCGTGCAGGAGCACGGTGAAATTGAACACCGTAAAGCCCTGCACGAGGGCGATGGGGATCCAGACGAGGGGATGGGTCGCACCGACCAGCGCCCACGTGCACAGCGCGAGCAGGCCAAACTGCCGGCCCGCCACCAGCGCATGGCGCCACGGCTGCTTCCGATGCAGGGCGCGCACGACCTCACGCGGGAGCGCCGCGCCCAGATCGGCCAGGAACGGCGCCGCGTGCGCGCTGTAGTAGTGGCTCATGAGAGCGCTACCGTCCAGGCCGCCAGCGGGGGCGGCCCCCACGAGCGGCGCGGACGAGTCCTAGTAGTAGACAATCACCCGGAAGTTCCCCGAGTTGTCGTCGAGGACGTCGTCGTTGATGCCGAGAAACAGGCGCCCCGACGACCGCACGCGAATGGCGCCCTGCTCGTTGCCAATGAAGAAGTAGTCGGTCGAGTACGACCCCACGCGCCCGATCAGGGCCGCTGCAGGCCGGTTCGGCATCGGCCGGTTGAGATTCTCTGGCGAGTTCTTTTCGCCTTGCGGGCCGTCCTTCCGGTTCGGTCCCCAGCGCACCTGGCCCGAGGCCCTGAAGTACACCGTCTGTCCCGACCGGACATCGATGCCGGAATCGACGGACGGCACGTCCGCCGACACGACGACGCTCCGCTCGCGCATGCCACTCGGGCGGTCGTAGTTGGTGTTGTTCGTGCCGGTGTTGTCGTTGTTCCAGCCGGGGTCGTCATTGTAACTGCCGCCCGAGTACTGGTCGTCGAACTCAATCCGGCGCACGTCCGCGATATCGACGCGAATCGTGCGGGCACTCTGCCCGCTATCCTGGCGGAATTCAATCTCGCCGTTGCGAACCGAGACCAGGCGCCCCTGGACCTGGTCGCCGTTCCGCATGTACAGGGTGTCGGCGGCAAGACTTACGCCGGC
>JAPKZP010000088.1 GCA_026393735.1 Acidobacteriota bacterium | reverse complement strand
GCGGCCGACGTCGACGTCCGGACGGCCGAGGCACAGTTGAGATCATCAGCTGCGGCTGTCGCACAGGCGCGGGCGAGTCTCAATCAGGCTGAGGTGAATCTCGCCAACACCGTCATCGTGTCGCCCATCGACGGGATCGTCATGGCACGGTCCGTCGACGCAGGGCAGACGGTGGCCGCGAGCATGCAGGCGCCCACCCTGTTCACCCTGGCGGCGGACCTCAGCCGCATGCGGGTGAACGCGAATCTGGACGAGTCGGACATCGGACGCGTCGAGGCCGGACAGCCGGTGACGTTTCGCGTCGACGCGTATCCGAACGACAGCTTCGATGGCACGGTCGCGCAGGTACGCCTGCAGCCGACCGTGTCGCAGAACGTCGTGACCTACGTCACCGTGATTAACGTCGCGAACCCGGGTCTGAGACTCAAGCCGGGGATGACGGCGACGGTCTCGATCGAGATTGCCCGCCGCAACAACGTGCTGCACGTCGCCAGCCCGGCGCTTCGCGTCCGGCCGACCGCTGACGCGATCGCCGCGTTGGGGGGGACCTCGGCTCCGCTCGGGGCCGGCCGGACGCCCCAACCCGCCGGCTCGGGCAGTTCTGCGGGTGCGACGCTCTGGCTCTTCGAAGGCGGCGTGCTGAAGGCTGTGCCGGTGCGGACAGGCGTGTCGAACGGCACGGTAACCGAGATCGTCAGCGGAGACGTGAAGGAAGGCGACGTCGTGGCCGCGTCGATCGCGCTGGCGACGACATCTGCGAAAACGACCACCGGCGCGGCGACAACCGTTCGCAGCCCGCTGATGGGCGGCATGCCGGGTCCGCCGCCCGGCGGCCCGCGCTAGAGGCGTGGAGCCCGGAGTCCGAAGACGTCCCCCCGGGATACGGTTACACGCTTCGCGTCGCCCCCGGTCGCGGGCATAATGTGGGTGTCGAAGTTACCGCAGCGGTCACTCAGCAGCCGATGTTGGAGATGGCCCTGGGCCCGGTCACGCTCGGGGGCCTGTCCGGCGCGTGCTACACTGCGCCGATTCCCCCGGTGGATGCCGGCCAGGCCTGACGTCTATGTGGATTGTCCGCGTCGCCCTCCAGCGACCCTACACGTTCGTGGTGCTCGCCATCGCCATCCTGCTGGTCGGGCCTCTGACCGCTCAGCGGATGCCGGTCGACATCTTTCCGAACATCAACATCCCGATCATCGCGGTGGGCTGGAGCTACGGCGGCCTGTCCGCCGAGGAACTGGCCAACCGCATCGTCTCGGTGTTCGAACGCATGGTGACCACGACGGTCAACGACGTCGAGCACATTGAGTCGCAGACCGTCCGCGGCACGTCCATCGTCAAGATCTTCTTCCAGCCAGGGGTGCGGATCGAGATGGCGATGGCGCAGGTGACGGCGATCTCGCAGTCGGCGTTGCGGCAGATGCCGCCGGGGATCAACCCGCCGTTCATCATCAGCTACAACGCCTCGACCGTGCCGGTGCTGCAACTGGCGCTCTCGGGACAGCAGCTCTCCGAGCAGCAACTGTTCGACCTCGGCACGAACTTCCTGCGGACGCAGCTCGCCACGGTGCAGGGAGCCTCGATCGTGCAGCCCTACGGCGGGAAGCAGCCGCAAATCATCATCGACCTCGACCAGGTCGCGCTCCGGGGGAAAGCGCTCGCGCCCGCCGATGTCGTCAACGCGATCGCGGCGCAGAATCTCATCCTGCCGGCCGGCACCGCAAAGCTCGGCATGTTCGAGCACGACATCGACATCAACGGCAGCCCGCGGACGGTCGATGAGCTGAACGACCTGCCCATCAAGATGGCGGGCCGGACGCCGATCTACATCCGCGATGTTGCGCATGTACGCAACGGGTCTCCGCCGCAGACCAACATCGTGCGGGTGAACGGCCAGCGGGCGGTGCTCATGCCCGTGATGAAGACGGGCAGCGCGTCGACGCTGGATATCATCGAACGCGTCAAGGCGTCGCTGCCGCGCATCCAGGCAGGGCTTCCGCCCGAGTTGAAGATCGATCAGCTGGCCGACCAGTCGCTGTTCGTGCGGGCGTCGGTCGAAGGCGTCGTGCGCGAGGCGGTCATCGCCGCATGCCTGACGGCGCTCCTCATCCTCGTCCTGCTCGGCAGCTGGCGCAGCACCGTCATCATCGCGGTCTCCATTCCACTCTCGATTCTGGCGTCGATCATCGTCCTGGCGATGCTGGGCGAGACGATCAACATCATGACGCTGGGCGGTCTGGCGCTGGCCATCGGCATCCTGGTGGACAACGGCATCGTCTCGATCGAGAACATCAACTGGCACCTCGAGCACGGCAAGGACCTGGAGCCGGCCATCCTCGACGGGGCGGAGCAGATCACGGTGCCGGCCTTCGTGTCGACGCTCTGCATCTGCATCGTCTTCGTCCCGATGTTCTTCCTGACGGGCGTCGGCCGCTACCTGTTCGTGCCGATGGCCGAGGCCGTCGTACTGGCCATGCTGGCGTCGTTCCTGCTGTCGCGGACGCTCGTGCCGACCATGGCAAAGTACATGCTGCACGCGCACGAAGAGGACCGGCATGCCCAGCGGCGGGCGAGCCGCAATCCCCTGGTGCGGCTGCAGGCGTGGATCGACGGAGGGTTCACGGCATTGCGCGCGGCCTATCGGCGGTCGCTCGAGGGGGTGGTGGCCCACCGGCGGGCATTCGCGGCGGGCTTCCTCATGCTGTGTGTCGCCTCGCTCGGCTTGTTGCCGTGGGTGGGCCAGGATTTCTTTCCGTCTGTCGACACGGGCCAGTTCAAGCTCCACCTGCGCGGGCCGACGGGGACCCGCATCGAGGACACGGCCATCCTCTGCGACCGGGTCGAGCAGACGATTCGCGAGATCATTCCCGGCCGGGAACTGGCGAGTGTCATCGACAACATCGGCCTGCCGAACTCCAGCATGAATCTCGCGTACACCAACTCGGCTCCGATCGGGCCGTCGGATGCCGACATCCTCGTGTCACTCTCCGCAGATCACCGGCCCACCAGCGAGTTCGTGCACGACCTGCGGGTGCGGCTCGCCCGGGACTACCCGGGTGTGCTAGTTTCGGCCTGCCTGCGCCGATCGACATCCAGGTGGTCGGGCGGACGCTCGAGGCCAACCGCCGCTTCGCCGGGGCGCTGGTTAGGAGGCTCGCCCACGTGCCTGGCATCGTGGACCTCCGGGTGCACCAGGCGTTCAATCAGCCCCAGTTGCACTTCGAGTCGGACCGCACGCGGGCGGCCCAGGCCGGGTTCACGCAGCGCGAGGTCGCGACCAATCTGCTCATTTCCCTCAGCGGCAGCGGACAGACGACGCCGACGTTCTGGCTGAACCCGGCCACGGGCGTCAGTTACTCGGTGGCGACGATGACCCCGCAATACCGGATGGACTCGGTGGACCGCCTCGGCGCCATTCCAATCGCCGGCGCCAGCGGCGCCCGGCCGCAGATGCTGGAGGCGCTGACGGTCATGAGCCGCGGCCAAGGGATGGCCGTGGTCTCCCACTACAACGTGCAGCCGGTCGTGGACATCTTCGGGACCGTGCAGGGCAGGGACCTGGGCGGTGTCGCCCGGGACATCGAACCAATCATCCGCGACATGGAGAAGGCATTGCCGCGCGGCGCCCAGATTATCGTCCGGGGCCAGATCGAGACGATGAACTCGTCCTTCTCCGGCTTGCTCGCCGGTCTGGCCCTGGCCATCGTGCTCGTCTACCTGCTGATTGTCGTGAACTTCCAGTCGTGGCTGGACCCGTTCATCATCATCTCGGCGCTGCCGGCGGCCCTGGCCGGCATTGTCTGGATGCTGTTCCTGACGCACACGACGGTGAGCGTGCCCGCGCTGACGGGCGCCATCATGTGCGTCGGCGTGGCCACGGCCAACAGCATTCTCGTCGTCAGCTTCGCCAAGGACCGCGTGCAGGAAGGCGTCGGTCCGCTCGTCGCGGCCGTCGAGGCAGGGTTCTCGCGGTTCCGGCCCGTCGTGATGACGGCGCTGGCCATGATCGTCGGGATGGTGCCGATGGCCCTGGGGTTCGGTGAAGGCGGCGAGCAGAACGCACCGCTCGGCCGCGCAGTCATTGGCGGGCTGACCGTCGCGACGCTGGCCAGCCTCTTCTTCGTGCCGGCTGTGTTTGCATGGCTGCACCGGGCGCCAACAGCAGGCGTGACGGAGCGGAGGGTGTGATGGAGAGTCAGGCGGGCGGAAAGCGATCCCCGGGCCGGTCGGGCCGGGTCGTGGTCGCGGGGCTGGTGATTGTCGTGGCTCTCGGCGCCCTCGCGTGGGCCGGCATCGCGAACCGCGCGCGCGCGATGGTGACACTGACGCGGGAGACCAACGAACTGGCCGTCCCGACGGTGTCCGTCATCCAGCCGAAGCGCGGCGCGCCACAGGATGAGCTGGTCCTGCCCGGTACCGTCCAGGCATTTCGAGACGCGCCCATCTACGCGCGGACGGGCGGGTACCTGAAGAGCCGCCACGTCGAACTCGGGACACGGGTCGCCGCGAACCAGCTGCTGGCGGAGATCGACGCACCTGAACTCGAGCAGCAGCTGCAGCAGGCGCGCGCCGACCTCGCCACCGCCGAGGCCAACGCGCGGCTGGCGCAGACGGTGGCGGAACGCAACCAGGATCTCGCCAAGACCGATTCCGTCTCCCGCCAGGACCTCGACAACGCACTCGGGACGCTCGAGGCCAGGAAGACGGCCGTCGAGTCGGCGCGCCACAACGTGGATCGGCTGGTGCAGCTCAAGGGCTACCTCAGGATCTACGCGCCCTTCGATGGCGTGATTACCGCCCGCAACACCGACGTCGGCGCGCTCATCGACTCCGGGGCGAGCGGCGGCGTCGCGCGCGAGCTGTTTCATCTCGCGTCGACGGACCGCCTGCGCGTGTTCGTCAACGTGCCGGAGTCCTACGCGCGTGCGACGAAACGCGGCCTGACCGCCGAACTGACGCTCGCCGAACTGCCCGGACGCCGATTCACGGCGACGCTGGCCCGCACGGCCGAGTCGATTGACGTCGCGTCGCGGACGCTCCTTACGGAATTCGAGGTGCCCAACCCCCGGCAGGAACTGCTGCCCGGCGCGTACGCCGAAGTGCACATCGCCCTGCCGACGCCGGCCTCGGCGCTGATCCTGCCGGTAAACGCCCTGATGTTCGGAAGCGACGGCGTGCGCGTGGGGGTCGTGCGCGAGGGGGGCGTGGTGGCCATCCTGCCGGTGACTCTCGGTCGCGATTTCGGTACCGACGCGGAGGTGGCGTCCGGCCTGTCGGGCGACGAATGGGTTGTGCTGAATCCCCCCGATTCGCTCGCTGGCGGCCAGATCGTGCGCGTCCTGAAACCTGCCCGGCCTGCCGTCCCGAAGCCGGCGGGAGCAGCCCGGTGAAGCTGGCGCCCGTACTGGCCGGAGTGGCGGTGGTCGTGACCGCCGGGTGCGTCAGTGCCCCGCGGTACGTCCCGCCTGACCCGCAACCACCCGCGCAGTACAAGGAACTGGGGCCGTGGAAGCCCGCCCAGCCCGCCGACGACGTCCTGCGCGGCAAGTGGTGGGAGCTGTTTGGCGAACCCGATCTGAATGCGCTGGAAGAGCAGGTCACCGTTTCGAACCAGACCCTGCGCGCCGCCCAGGCCCAGTTCCTCCAGGCCCGGGCCCTCGTGCGGTCGGCGAAGTCGGCGGAAATGCCGACGGTCGCCGCCGGCGCGTCTGTGACGGCGGCCGACCAGTCGGAGAACAAGCCGAACCGGAGCAAGACCTCGGACACCCGCTACAACGACTACGTCCTGCGGGCCGATGTGGCGTACGAACTCGATCTGTGGGGCCGCGTGGCGAGCACGGTGGCGGCGGCCAGGGCGTCGGCGCAGGCCAGCGCGGCCGATCTCGAAGTAGTGAACCTGAGCGTGCACGCCGAGCTGGCCCTCGACTACTTTCAGGTGCGGGCGCTGGATACGGAACGGCAGATCCTGGAGACCAGTGTTGCCGCGTTCGAGCGCGCGCTGGAGTTGACGAAGAACCGTTACCAGGGAGGCGTGGCGTCCGGCGTGGACGTCGCCCAGGCCGAAACACAGCTCGAGACCACACGCGCACAGGCCATCGACGTGCAGATTCGCCGGGCCCAGTTCGAGCATGCGATCGCTGCGCTGACGGGGAGCGCCGCGCCGGGGTTCAGCCTGCCGCCAGCCACGCTGGCAGCCAGCGTGCCGCAGGTCCCACCCGGCCTCCCTGGAGACGTCCTCGAGCGGCGGCCGGACATCGCCGCGGCCGAACGGCGGCTGGCGTCGGCCAACGCGCAGATCGGCGTCGCGAGAGCGGCCTTCTTCCCCGCGGTCACCTTGACCGGCAGCACCGGGCTCGAGAGCGGGACCATTGGTGACTGGCTGAAGCTCGCCAGCAACTTCTGGGCGGTCGCGCCGGCTGCCGCCGTCGCGGTGTTCGATGGCGGCCGGCGCCGGGCGGCCAGAGACTATGCGATCGCCGGGTACCAGCGGGCCGACGCCCAGTACCGGGACGTCGTGTTGACCGCGTTCCGCGAGGTCGAGGACAGCCTGGCCGCGCTGCGGATCCTGGCCCAGGAAGCGAAGACGCAGGACGCAGCCGTTGCCGCGGCGCAGCGCCTGCTCGCCCTGGCGACGAATCGCTACAAGGGTGGCGTGACGACCTACCTCGAGGTGGTCATCGCGCAGAACGCCGCACTGAATGCCCAGCGGACAGCGCTCGGCATTCAGTCCCGCCGGCTCGCGGCGAGCATCCTGCTGGTCAAGGCTCTGGGCGGCGGCTGGGACGCGACAAAGCTCCCGGTCCTCTAGGCTCGCCGCCCGGAAGGGTGCGCAACCAGGCGTCCAGTGCGTTGACGAATTGATCCCGAACGACTGCCGCACCGTCGTCGTTCAGGTGCTCACCATCCTCGGTCAGCAGTCCATGGTCGGCGTCGACGGGCGCCTGGCGGGGCCGGCGCGCGAAAAAGGCGCGCCGCGTGTCGATGTAGACGACCTTCAGGGACGCCGCCATCGCCCGGTTCATCCACCGGTACGCGTCGAGCTGGCGGTCCTTCGGATTGCGGCCTCGCGGGAGCTCGCCAATCAATGTCGGGCCGCTCACGATCACGTGTGCTCCGCTGGCCACCAGCGTGGTGAGGACCGCGTGCAGCCTTCGCTTGTAGGCTGCCCGGAGAGTGGCGACCTGCGCCTCGCTCATGTGCGATTCATCCACATCGCTCACGTCGCTGTCCCAGTAGAGGACCACGGCGGCAGGATGCAGAGCGAGGACGTCCTCGTCGAGGCGCGCCTGGATGTCGGCGATGCCGTTACCGTTGACGCCGGCGTCGATGAGTTCGAATGTCAGGGACGGGTGCCGCTCGGTGAGCCCGGCCCGTACCGCGTCGAGCATGGCGTGATCGGCGGCCGACCGATGCACCAGCGAGTCCCCGACGAAGACGATCCGGATCGCGGACACGGCCGTCGGACTGATGCGCGGATGCGCGTGGGCACTGCACGCCACGGCCATGGCCAGGCCGACCGCGCTGACGGCAGACCCGCCGTATCGGTGGATCGCATGATCCGTGCGCACTGGTGGTCCTGAATCCATCCTACCGCTTCATTCAGACAGAAGCAGCCAGAGAAGAGGTGCCAGGCAACGTGCAGGCCCCTCTGCATTCCGGTCGGGAGGAGATCCGGCTGTCGTGGCGCTGGGCCTCAGCTGTCGTGGCGCAGGGCTTCAGCCCTGCGAGATCATGGCACTCCTATTTCAGCCACTTCGAGAGCCAGGCGTGGATTTCGCCGTAGAAGAAGCGGCTGTTCTCGCCCTTG
>JAPKZP010000329.1 GCA_026393735.1 Acidobacteriota bacterium | reverse complement strand
GAAGCCGATCGGCGGCGCCCCGCCGCGCTCAAAGCAGGAATGACGGCGTCCACGACGTCGGCCTCATGAGTCTGGGCCGGCCCACCGCCCGCGCCGCGATTCGGATCGTCTGCACGTGCAGGCGCGGCGTGACGTCGCGGATGTAGCCGCCCGCCAGGTTGACGACCGTCGGGATGCCGCGCGCGGCGAGTTCGCGGAGCACGAACCGATCGCGCCAGGCGAGAAACGTCCTCGTCACCCCGTCGATGCCGCCGACCCTGTCGTCTTCGAACGGGTCCATGCCCGCCTGGTACTGGACCAGGACCGGCCGCACGCGATCGAGGAAGCGGGGGAGTGTGGCCAGCGCGGCGCGGTATTCGGCCGCGTTCGCGACTTCGTGATACACGATGCGCACGCCGTCGCCCGTGCAGCCCCACGCGCTACCTGCAATGTCGAAGAGCGCGACGCGCGGGTCGTCCTTCAGGAGCGCGTACGTCCCGTCGCCCGGGTGGGCGTCGAGGTCGATGACGGCCACCGGGCCTCGGTTCTCATCCGCGGCCTGGCGCGCCGCGCCTGCGAGGAAGTTGAACGTGCAGTAGCCCGAGCCTGAGTTTCGCCGGGCGTGGTGGGCGCCGCTCACCGGGTGGACGACGGTGCCCTCGGTGCGCGCGAGGCGGCAGGCCCAGGCGTGGGCGCTCCAGATGCGCGCGGCGGCGGCGGCAAACGCCGGGCTCCAGCGGAAGCCCTGCGACTCGGCCAGGCGGCGCGGCTGGCCCGTCCGCACCGCGTCGACGTAGGCCGGGTCGTGGACGGCGGCCATGTCGGCCCAGGCGGCGTCTTCGTCGAACGGCGCCTGGCGCAAGTCCACCAGGCCTTCCGCCTGCGCCAACTCGATGACGCGCGCGGCCTTGGTGGTGGAGATGGTGGGGGCGGCGTCTGTGACATACGCGGCGTCCCACACCGTGACGATGGGATGGCGCGATTGAGTGTTGGTCCCGATGCACCTCCTTGTTCTGAGATCAGTATCGCCGGGAGGTGCGACAGGAGGGGTCACGGATAGTCCCATCTGCGACTCGAGGGGCATGGCGACCAGAAGGCTCTTCGAGTGCTGGAGCCGGCCGAGTGGGGTAGGATCCGCGTGGAGGTCAGCCGGGTGCCGATCTGATCCGCCGCACCACGGAAAGCAGGCAGGTGAGTGCGAGCCGGTTCGCAGGTTCCACCGGGAGAGGTGCTTCAATGGACAGTCACAGGTCGATGAACATCCGGCTGTTGCGGTCCGCGGCGATTGTCGTCCTGGCTGCCGTGGCATGCCTGCCGGGCAGCATGGTGCAGGCGCAGGCGCAGACCCAGACCATCTGGGTGCCCGCACCACCGCCGCCTCCTCCTCCACGTTTCCCGATCGCGCTGACCGGGCCGGTGGAGGTTCGTCTCAACGACGGCAGCACGCACACCGTCGTGAATGGCAGGATCGGGGTGAAGGACAACGGGTATTCCGCCGAGACGATGCAGATGTCGCAGGCGGAATACGACGCGATGCTGTCCCTGCCGATCAGGAACTCCATGTCCCGGCCGATTCGCACCGGGCCTGACTCCGGAAAGGACGCCTACTATTCCGTTCTGATCCCGATGCACCAGGTATCTCGAATAGAGACAGAAGCCCGGAATGCATATGACTTCGGGTTCCCGATGGTGGTGACGCTTCGAAACGGCGGGGACACCGAGGTCATCGGCGCCAAGTACGGCGGCGTCCGGGAGTGGCTGCTTCATTTCAAAGGCACCGAACAACTCGGCGGGTTCGGGGACCTGACGCTGGACCGCTTCCTTGGAGCCCCGAACGAATCCAACCCTGTGCTCGTCTCCGTGACGCTTCCCAGCCTTCCGGTCACGCCTGAGCCGAAGGTGAGGAGCGCGCGTCAGGCGCGTGTGGTGGATGTGGCGGGCGGAGAACATCTTCTGCAGGACGTCCGCATCAAGGACGACAAGCTCCTCTGCCAGAGCCAGGCAGGCTCCCTCTCGGTCCCTGTGGACAAGGTGGCCCGTCTTGAGCTGTCCTACGTCACCATCAACGACACCGAACGACGCATCGTCTGGAAGGTCACACTGACATCGGGCGAGACACGCGAATTCAGCGGGATCGGGATCCCGGCGGTGGGAGGCCGCGGCGCGCGGTTCTTCGAGTGCATTCCGATCGGGAGCATTTCAACGGTTGACTTCACCGTGCCGTCCGCTCCCCGGTAGCCGGTCCCGATGCACCTCCTTGTTCTGGCACCCAGCTCCGGTCCACAGTTGGCGCACGGAAGCCACGATATGCCGCTGTTCACCTGTTGGATGTTCACCGATGACAAGGGGATGCCAGGCACATCACACAGCCAAGACTGAACACCCTTCAGCCCTGCGTGAGCCGAAGCTTCAACCCTTCGGCACGCTCAGGGTCGCCCAGAGCCACGTCGAAGGGCGACGGGCTCAGGCCTGGGAAGGCCTGAGCCACAGCCAACACAAGTGAGCTCCGCGGCTAGACGGGCGGCGGAACGTCTGCGGTCGTCACCGTCACGACAGCCGGTGCCGGCGTTGCCGCCGGCGAGGCGAGCGCGAAGTAGTGCCGCTCCGCCCCAATCAATCCCACGCGGGCGAACACGCGAGCGATCACCACGATCTGCTGAAACAGGAGCAGCAGGACAATCGCACCGGTGGTGGCCGCGGCAGGGGAGTTGGTTTCGTACGCCAGATAGAGCAGCGCCACGCCGGCCAGCGCGGCGACGAACGTGAGGCCGAGGCCGTACGCGGGCAGCGCGTGCCGGGCAACGAAGCCCAGTGACGCGACGTAGGCCTTGAACATCCCGCGGCTGCCGTCCCGTGCGACACGAATACGTGCGTAGTCGAGTCCCAGCAGGAAGTACGCCGCGGCGATGGCAATCGACACCACGGTGATCAGCCCGGCCAGATACCAGCCGGGCTCCCATTCCGTCTTGCCCATCGGCGCCGTCATCGCGCCCACAGCCGCCGCAACGATTCCGACGACGATGGCCAGGGAGATGCCCGCGATGAGCGCCAGGCGGACGAAACGCCAGAAGAAATGGCCACAGCCGCGGGAGAAGCGATGCATGAACATCCGCGGCTCGTCTTCGCTCCCCAGCACTTCGAGCACGCCGCCCATCACGAACGTACTCGACACCAGCGCGACCACCATCGCGGCCATGGCCGCCACCACGAGCAGGCCGAAGACGCCTGACTGGTCGTAGTTCGACAACTCGCTCAGCAACCCGAAATCGAACCGCTGGAGCGCCGTGGCGCTCGCGGGGCGCATGTTGAGCCCCGACGACAGCCAGACAAATGCCGGGAACACGGGAACGAACGAGAGCAGGCCGTACCACGCCCAGAGCAGCAGCACCAGTTTCCGCTGTGTTCCGGCTGCCCGCAGGCCATGTCCGATGCTTGCCAACATGTCGATGCCTCCCGCTGCCGGGTGCTAGAACAAGCCCAGGGTGGTCACGATGTTCTGGACCAGGAACAGCCAGCGCGAGGTCCAGCTTGCCGAGGGCTTCAAGTCGTCCTCGATCCGTCTGCCGTTGTTGAGCCAGTTCACATCGAGCAGCACCTTCCTGTCGGGATCGACGTCGGCCCATTCGAGCTTCTCCGGGCGCACGAACTTGAAGGTGTTCGTCCGCGCCACGCCGTCCCATGTCATGCGCACCTCGGGTTTGCCCTCGAACTTGAACGCCACCGTGACGGGGAAATACACTTCGCCGCGGCGCCGCACGACAACGGACGTCTCGTACTGCGCGGTCTTCGCCTTGACCGCGTCCTCCGTCTGCTTGTGCGCGGCTTCTTCACTCACCGTCTTGCGGCCGCCAGGGCCGTCAAATACGCCGCTGTCGGCCCGGACCGGCCGCGTCGTCGCCGAACTGATGTCGTAGTCGAGCACATCGCCGCCGCGCACCACCTGGTCGAAGTACCAGCCGAAGTCCTGGCCTGTCAGCTCGTTCACGAGCGCAAAGAAGTCTTCGCTGCGCGGGTGCTTGAAGCGCCAGCGCTCGTGATACGTACGCATGATGCGGGCCATCATCTCTTCGCCGATGTACCCCTCGAGCGTGCCGAGCACCAGCGCAGGTTTCTGGTAGGAGTAGAAACCGTACGTGCCCGGCGGGACGTAGCTCCAGGAATTCTGGAGAATGCGGTTGTACTTCAACGTCGGGCTGTTGCTCAGGCGATTCACGTCCCACTCGCCGAGGGAGATTCCGAGGAACTCCAGCATTGTCCGATCGCGCCCGAACACGGCCGTCATGGTCTTGGCGGTGGAGTAGGTGTTGAAGCCCTCGTCGAGCCACGCCTCCTCGAACTCGTTGTTGCCCACCATGGCGTACCAAAACTGGTGGCCGAACTCGTGGATCGTGACCGCCTCGGCGCTGTGGAGCTTGTCGAAGGGCCAGTAGTTGAGCAGCCAGCTCGAGCCGGCCGTAATGAACGTCGGGTACTCCATGCCGCCCGCGCCGCCCCCGCCCGGCGCAGGATCGACCACCGTGAGCGTCTTGTACGGGTAGCGGCCGTACCACAGGCCGAACCACTTGAGGCCGGCCTTGGCCGCATCGACGTGGCGCTGCGCCTGCGGGCGGTGATCGGGCTGCAGCAGCACGGTGATGTCCACGTCCGACAGCTTCACCTCGTCAAGGGAGCGGCCCAGCAGCTTCGCGATGCGCGCGTACTCAGCCGGCGAGACGTCCTCGGTCGCCGAGAACTTCGCCGTGATGACCACGTAGTCGGGGTCCGCCGTCCACGCGAAATCGTGCACGTCGGCCTGTTCGTAGACGTACGTCGTGGTGCCGCCCGGATTCGTGCGCTGGTTCGTGCGCACGCCCGTGGCGCCCATCACGTAATTCGACGGGATCGTGATCTCCACGCGGAACGAGCCGTAGTCGGCGTAGAACTCCGAGTTCGCGTGGAACTGATGACAGTTCCAGCCGCCCTGGGTCTGGCCCCGCATCCCGGCCGGCTCGTACACGCCGATCTTCGGGAACCACTGTCCCACGAGGAAGAAGTCGTCCTTGTAGCCCGTGCGAGCGAAGACCTGAGGCAGCTGCGCCGTGAACACGATGTCGAGCGTGATCGACCCGCCCGGCGGCACCGGCTCCGGCAGCACTACCGACGCGACCGTCTGGTCGTCGTTGTTCCCGTCATCGGGCTGGATGAACGTCAGCCCGGCCTTGAGATCCGCGCCGGCCGCGGTCTTCAGAGACGTGACGTCGATCCAGCCCCAGGCGTTCTCAGCCATCTCGTCGCCGCGCAACTGGCCGCCGGATTCCTTCACAAAGGTCGTCTTCGTGTTCTTGAACGCGTTGAGGTAGAGGTGGAACCGGAGCTCGCCGACGGTGTCCGTCGTCGAAGGATTCCGCCAGGTCAGCCGCTCGGTGCCCTGCAACTGCTTCTTTGCCGGGTCGAGCGAGACGGCGATCTGGTACTGGACGACCTGATCGGACTTCTGAGGCAACGGGTCGGCCTTGGCGGGCACGACGGCGAGCGCGGCGAAAAGGATGACAGACGCCATACTACGCATTGCAGGTCTCCCCGATCCCGGACCCGAAACCTCGACGCGCTGCTACGCGATGCGTTCGATCTTGACCGACGTCATCGCCACCGGCTTGACGGGCCGGTCCTGGCTGCCGACCGGCACCTTGCCGATCGCTCGCACGACGTCCATGCCGGAGACGACCTCTCCGAACACGGAGTGCTTGCCGTCGAGCCACGGCGTCGGCACCAGCGTGATGAAGAACTGGCTGCCGTTCGTGTTCGGCCCGCTGTTCGCCATGGAAAGGATGCCTTCCTTCGCGTGCTTCAGTTTCGGGCTGAACTCGTCGGCGAACTTGTACCCGGGCCCGCCGATGCCCTGGCCCAGCGGACAACCCCCCTGGATCATGAACTTGTCGATGATGCGATGGAAGATGAGACCGTCGAAGAAGGGCTTCTTGACCTTCTCCCCCGTGCGGGTATCGGCCCATTCCTTCGAGCCCTCCGCCAGGCCGATGAAATTGGCTACGGTCTTCGGGACATCCTGCTCGAAGAGCTGAATCGTGAATGTACCCATCGTGGTTTCGACGTGCGCGTACGTGCCAGGCTTCAATCAAGGCCTCCAATCACAAGAGCCGCGGGGATGCTCCAACCCGCCGCGAGGACGGGCTGGAGCAGAACCGATTGATCCTACCGCAGGACGGGGCGCCGGGCCCTACTTGCCGGCCGGCTTCACTTTCCCGTCGGTGTCGAGCTGGCGGACCTCGCCGAACCCGAGCTCGCGCAGGCCGGCTTCGATCTTCTGCCGGTCGCCCACGACCACGAACACGATGCTCTCCGGGTGCACCGACGCCTTGGCGCCGCGGACGATGTCGGCGGCCGTGAGCGCGCCGACCTTGGCGCCGTAGCTGTCGAAGTAATCGTCGGGCAGGCCGTATGTCACGATCTGCTGGAGCGACCCGCCGACGGCGGCCATCGTCTCCCACTGGCCCGGCAGCGTCAGCACCAGGGAGTTCTTGGCGGCCGCCAGCTCCTCGTCGGTCACCTTGACGTCGCCGAGGATGCCCCGCAGCTCCTTCTGAATCTCCTGGATGGACTCCTTCGTCTTGTCCGTCTGCACCGGGGCAAAGACGATGAACGGGCGCTGGCCGCGCGCGTCCCAGAAGAGCGTCTGCGCCCCGTACGACCAGTGCTTGTTCTCGCGGATGTTCATGTTGATGCGCGAGATGAACTGTCCGCCGAGCATGGCATTCATGGCCTCGATGGCCGTCTCGTCCGGGTTGGCCTTCGGCGGAGCGGCGTGGCCGGCCAAAATCAGCGACTGTTCGGCGCCCGGCCGATCGATGACGTACACCGCCGGCGCTGTGGCGAGCGCGACCGTCCGCACGTTCTTCACCGGAACCGTCCCGGGCTTCCACGTGGCGAGCAGTTTCTCGATCTTCGGCTTGATCTCCGCCATCGTCGTCGCACCCACGACGATGATCGTGGCGTTGGAGGGCTTGAACCAATCGGCGTGGAACTTCACGAGCCCTTCGCGTGTGATCTTCCCGACCGACTCGACCGTGCCCGAGCCCGTCAGCGGCAGGCCGTAGGCGTGGTTGGCGCCGTAGATGAGGCCCGGGAGCACCCGCAGCGCGATGCCGATGGGCTGGGCGCTCTCGGACTGGATCTGCGCGACACGCCGGCGTCGGAGGCGCTCCAGTTCGTCGGCCGGGAACGAGGGATTCAAGACCACGTCGCCGAAGATCGCCAGCGAGGCGTCGAGCTTGTCCTTCAGCGCCGAGAGCGACACGTACGCGGTGTCCAGGTCCGCGCCGAGCCCGAGCGTGGCGCCGAGCCCGGCGACCTCCTCGGAGATCTGGAGCGCCGTTCTCGTCGTCGTGCCCTCGTCCATCATGTCGAGGGCCAGGCTTGCCGTCCCCGGCAGCGCGAGCTGGTCCGCTGCGTAGCCGGAGTCGGCCAGCAGCGTGACATTCACCTGCGGCACCGACTGGCGCTCCGCGACGATGAGCTTCACGCCATTGGAAAGCGTGGCGCGCTCGAACCTCGGGAACCGACCCGCGGGCGGCGCGCCGGGCTTCGGCACGGCGCTGCGGTCGACTGCCGATGCCGTCGTCGAGTACTCCGGGAACGGCTGAACTTCGAGGAGGTAGACGCCGTCCGCGAGCCACCGCGCCGCCGTCTCGCGGACCGCCTGCGGCGTGGCGCCGGCCACGCGCTCGAGCGTGCGCTTGTAGGTGTCCGGGTCTCCCGTGAAGACCTCGCCCTGGGCCAGCACGTCGGACTTGCCGCCGAACCCGCCGATGCGCTCGACGCCGCGGATGAATGCCGCGCGCCGCTGCGTCTTGACGCGATCGAGCTCGGCCGCCGTCGGGCCGTCCGAGATGAGCTTGCCGAGTTCTTCCCTGATGGCGCGCTCGAGCTTCGCGAGATCCGCGCCCGGCCGCGCCTGCGCCATGATGTAGAACTGGCTGGCGATCTCGCGCGCGTCGAGCGACGCGGTAACGCTGGTCGCAATCTGCTCGTCGTACACGAGCCGCTTGTACAGGCGGGACGTCTTGCCGCTCGAGAGCACGTTTGCCGCGAGCCCGAGCAGGTCGGCGTCGGCGGTGCCCCACTGCGGCACGTTCCACACCATGTACAGACGCGCCTGCGGCACGCGGTCTTCCATGATCTGCCGCTGTTCACCGCCGCGCTTCGCGATCCACGCCTGGTGCTTCGTGACGGGAGGTCCCGACGGGATGTCGCCGAAGTACCTCTCGACCTTCTGGCGCGCCGTCTCGGGATCGATGTCGCCCGCCAGCACCAGTACGGCGTTGGCCGCGCCATAGTACGACGTGAACCAGCCCTTCACATCGTCGAGGGACGCCGCGGAGAGATCCTCCATCGACCCGATGACGCTCCACGAGTAGGGATGGCCCTTCGGGAACGTCGCCTCGACCATCGCGAGATCGACGCGGCCGTAGGGCTCGTTCTCGCCTTGCCGCTTCTCGTTCTGGACCACGCCGCGCTGCTCGTCGAGCCTGGGCTGCGTGATGGCGCCGAGGAGGTGGCCCATGCGGTCGGATTCCATCCACAGCACCGTGTCGAGCGCGGACGTGGGGACGTTCTGGAAGTAGTTCGTGCGGTCCTCGTTCGTCGTGCCGTTGAGGTCGGTCGCGCCGAGCGTCTCGAGCACCTTGAAGTAGTCGTCGTTGAAGTGCTCGCTGCCGTTGAACATCAGGTGTTCGAACAGGTGGGCGAACCCCGTCCGGCCTGGCCGCTCGTTCTTCGAGCCCACGTGGTACCAGACGTTGACGGCGACAATCGGCGCCTTGTGATCTTCGTGGACGAGGAGCGTCAGTCCGTTCTTCAGGACGAACTTCTTGTAGGCGATGTCGATGCCAGGCGATGTCTGGGCCACGGCAACCTCGGTGGCCGTCAGACCGGCCAGGAAAACGCCGCAGACCAGCGCGGCGAACGTCCGATGATGATGCATGCGCGAACCTCCGACAGGAAACAATGATGTGTGACACCGGCCATTCCGGCCGGCGATCGCCGTGCGGATTCGGGTGCGCGTCTCTTCGTATAGTATGTCGCCCAGAAGGAGGACGGACACACCAATGGCCACCCGCTGCCGCTATCTCCATTTGGACGTGTTCACGGGCGAGAAGTTCGGGGGAAACCAGCTGGCCGTGTTCCTCGAGGCCGCGGCACTCTCGACCGGCCAGATGCAGGCCATCACCCGGGAAATGAACTTCTCCGAGTCCACATTCATCCTGCCGCCCGAGCGCGAGGATACGGACATCCGGATGCGCATCTTCACGCCCGCGCGCGAGATGCCGATGGCGGGCCATCCCACGGTGGGATCGGCTTTTGCACTGGCGCTCGAGGGCATCATCCCGGCAGGACGGCGGCGCTGGGTGTTTGGGCTGAACATCGGCCCGACGCCGGTGGATATCGAGTGGGAGGGCGCCCGCCCGACCTTCGTCTGGATGACGCAGAACCTGCCGACATTCGGCCCCGTCGTGACCGATGTCGACGCCGCGGCGCGGGCCATCGACGTGGATGCGGAGGCGATTCGGGCGACCGGCCTGCCGGTCCAGGAGGTGTCGTGCGGCGGCCCGTTCGTGTTCGTCCCGCTGGCGACGCGCGCCGCTGTGGACGAGGCGCGCGCCAACCTGGACGCCTTCCACGCCATGTGCCG
>JAPKZP010000389.1 GCA_026393735.1 Acidobacteriota bacterium | reverse complement strand
CGGCGAATAGCCGAGATGGGCGCCTTCGAGGTGTCCGAGCAGGTAGGTGAACCAGAACGACTGCACGGCCTCTCGGAAGTTCCGGGGCGGTTCGGCCGGGACACGGTCGCAGGTGTCGGCGATCTCGAGCAGGCGAGATTGTCGCGTCTCGTCGACCTCGACGGCCGCGAGGCGGCGGGCCTCGGCCGCGTAGTGGCCGGCGAACACCAGGGCCGCCTGCAGGACCCGGCGGGCCGCGCGCCAGAAATGGACCTTCCGCCCGTCCTCGACGGCGCCGGGCTGGAACGACCGCAGCGTGTCGTCGAGGTCCGCGATGATGGCGCGATAGCCTCGCGTGAGCGCCATGTCGTAGTCGAGGACGAGGCGGCCTTCGGGGCAGGGGTCGTGGGGCGCCGTGTAGAGCCCGATGGCCCAGCCGTCGTCGATGAAACCTGCCTCCGCGAACTGCGTGCGCCACAGGCGATCGCCCTGGGCCATCAGGCACTTGTCTTCCCAGTACCGGCAGATGTCCTCGAAGGCGCGGAGGTCGCGCTCCCCGATCAGGAACTTGCCCGAGAAGATCCGTTCGCCGCTCTGACGGGCGCGATCGAGACCGTGGGCGATCCCGCCTCCATGCGCCTGGTCGACGTGCTTCTGCTGTGCATCCTGCTCTTCGCGCCGCATCTCCTTGAGGAACGGGCCAGCCGCATAGTTCGCATAGGGAACGGCCCCGCGCACGAAACGGGTCTTGTTGCCGACGATGTCGTCGTGCGGGTGAATCACCGCCGTGAGGTGTTCCAGGGCGTAGGCATGGTCTTCGGCCCGGCGTTCGAGCGTCTCGAGGCCGTCAGTCCGACGGTGTGAGTCCGTCAACAGCTGGATGTACTCGATGTCGACGTAAAGCGGAGCCTCCAGGTACCGGCGCTTGAGGAACGCCGTGCGTGCGTCAGACGGGTGCCCGACCACCTCGCGTGGCGTGAAACTGGACGTGGCGGCGGCGTGGGACATGGCGGCTCTCCCGGGGGCGCGGTGCCTCGGTCGGCGGATCCTCACCGTTGAGCGCGGCCGTTGACCGGGCGACCGGACCCGCCTGCCGACGGCAGTCGGCTGATTGTACAGAATCGGCGACTCGAAGGACGCAGGGAATCGACGAACTGGAACCGACGAACGCAGGCGGGACTGTCGGGGACGGCCTTCCTCAGCGCCGTACGGCCGAGTTGTGCCAGGATAGTCTCATCATGACGAATACCGGCGACCGGCAACATCGCGCGATCCTGCAGAGAATCGCCCACCGCGCCATGAGGGAACGTGGGCTGGTTCCGGACTTCCCGGCGGCGGTCCTCGTCGAACTTGACGCTATCCACGGGCCGGCCACGCCGACGGACGCGTTGACGCGCGATCTCCGCCACCTGGCTTGGTGCTCCATCGACAACGATGATTCGCGCGACCTGGATCAGCTGACCGTGGCCGAGACCATGACGGCGGGAACGGTCAGGATCCGTGTTGCCGTGGCAGACGTCGATGCGCTCGTCCGGAAGGAGTCTGCGCTCGACGACCATGCCCGGCAGAACACCACCTCGGTGTACACCGCGGCCGAGGTCTTCCCGATGCTCCCCGAGAAGCTGTCCACCGATCTGACGTCGCTCAATTTCGAATCAGACAGAGTGGCCGTCGTCACGGAGATGGTGTTCGCGGCAGATGGCTCGCTTCAGGCCTCGGATCTCTATGGTGCGATCGTCCGCAACCGAGCCAAGTTGGCCTACGACAGCGTGGCCGGCTGGCTGGACGACACCGGGCCCATGCCCGCAGCCATCGGGTCGGCGGACGGCCTCGGCGAGAACCTCCGTCTCCAGGACCGCGTGGCGCAATCGCTCAAGGCGGCCCGGCATGCGTCCGGTGCGCTCGATCTCGATACAGTCCAAGCCCGACCCGTGTTTGTGGGCGATGAACTGCAGGACTTGAAGACCGACCGTCAGAATCGGGCGAAAGACCTCATCGCAGAGTTCATGATCGCAGCCAACGGCGTGGCGGCCCGGTTCCTCGCCTCCAGGAAGTCTCCGTCGCTTCGGCGGGTCGTTCGGATTCCCAAACGATGGGACCGAATCGTCGAGCTGGCCGCCGAGCGGGGAACATCGTTGCCCGCGGATCCGAATGCCCAGGCCCTGGAGCGGTTCCTGGTGCTGGCCAGGGCCGCGGATCCTCTCCGATTCCCCGATCTGTCGCTCAGCGTCATCAAGTTGCTCGGTGCCGGAGAATACGTCGTCCAGTTTCCGGGAGACACCGCGATCGGGCATTTCGGTCTGGCGGCCAGGGACTACGCGCACTCGACGGCGCCAAACCGTCGTTACCCGGACGTCATCACGCAGCGGTTGCTGAAAGCCGCCCGCGCGGGATCCCCTGTGCCATACGGAAACGGAGACCTGGCGGCACTCGCGACGCACTGCACCGAGCAGGAGGATGCGGCGAAGAAGGTCGAACGACAGGTCGGAAAGGCCGCGGCTGCCATGCTGCTCGAATCACGCGTCGGGCAGCAGTTCGATGCCATCGTCACCGGCGCCTCCGACAAGGGCACGTGGGTTCGCCTCCTCGAGCCCCCTGTCGAGGGACGACTGGAGCGGGGCTACGAGGGCGCGGACGTTGGCCACAGGCTCCGCGTGCAACTGATCAGCACGGACGTAGAGCGCGGCTACATTGACTTCGCACGGGTGCGGTAGCGTCCATGCACCTTACCGTCTCACCGGCCTTCAAAGCGCGATGATGCTGGGCCTGGCGTGCCAGGCCGTCACGCCCGGCACGTCCGCCGGGCCGAGGCGGGCCGACAGGGGAATCCCGGAGCCGTTGTTCACTTCTGAACAGTCTGTAACACGGGGCCGTGCGAGTATCGCGGCATGAGCACCCGGATCACGTGGAACTCGCGCCGCACCTCTGCCTAGAATGGGCGGCCGTCCTCGACTCGGCGGGCTTCGCGGGAGCGGCCGTGGCGTATCGGTGGATTCCCACAATTGCTCCGCCGCCGATGCCTCAGATGGTATACTCCCGCGGTGTACCTCGCCCGGGCGAGTGACTGACCAATGACTCCGCTCGTGGACCTCTCCACGCGTGCTTTCGCCCGAGAATCCGACCGCATACACGGCTGGAAGGAGATTGCGTCCTATTTGGGCCGTGGCGTGCGCACGGCCCAGCGATGGGAGCGCGACCTCGGC
Organism: Acidobacteriota bacterium; assembly: GCA_026393735.1. Taxonomy (GTDB): domain Bacteria; phylum Acidobacteriota; class Vicinamibacteria; order Vicinamibacterales; family JAKQTR01; genus JAKQTR01. The sequence goes on along the minus strand of JAPKZP010000389.1, from coordinate 2,581 downwards.
CTCCCCGTTCATCGTCTCGACACCAAGGGCGCAGAGGTTGTCTACGCCATCCGCGACGAGATCGACGAGTGGTGGCGTCGGACCGATCAGGCCAGGTCCGCCCCGAGAATCCACGGGCCGGTCGTTACGCCGCCACCGGGTGGGCGGTCGCGTGGCGTGACCCGTCGGGACCTGGGCGTGGCGGTCACGGCCATCGCCGTGCTGGTCGTGCTGTTGATGGGACTGGCCAACGGCTGGCTCCGCCGCGTGTGGCCGCTGGGCACCTCAACGGCGTCGCTCAGCCAGCCGGTGAGCTGGCGCTTCGATCAGCAGCAACTGCGCGTGTTCGACGCCCAGGGCAATCCGCTCTGGGACCATGCGTTCGAGTTCCCGATTGACGAAGGCGTTTACCGGACCGGCTTCCTGGTCGACGGGCATGCGCCCTCCGCGGTCATCGACGATATCGATACCGACGGCCGGGCGGAGGTCCTGCTGGTGCCGTGGGCGCTCGCCCCGGGGAACCGCCGGCTCTGGTGCTTTCGGTCGACGGGCTCGGTGGCGTTCACGGCGCCCGTCGCCGCAGGCATTGTCGGCCGCACGGGCGGCAGCGAGCCGGCGTACGGGGGCGGTCGCTTTATCCTGACGAGCAATCGCGCGGGCGGGAAGTCGATCTGGCTGACCGCACCGCACTACTACCGGTCCGAGACCGTTCTCCAGCGCCTCGACGGGAGCGGACGGCTGATCGGCGAGTATTGGAGCAACGGGACCATCACGATGCTCAAGGACGTGATCTTGAGCAACGGCCGGCGGGTGCTATTGGTTGGCGGCACCAACGCCGAGTTGCAGACGGCAACGCTGGCGCTGCTCGACTACGACCACCCGGACGGGAGCGATCCGGTGGTCGCACGGGCCGGGCGTTGCGAGGGCTGCAGCGCGACTCAGCCAATCGCCTACCTGGTGTTTCCCCGACTGGATGTCGCAACCGCCGTGTCACGGCAGCCGCTGGTGGATCTGGTCCAGCTCCGGGGCGACGGCGGATTCGAGGTCTCGGTGCTCCAGGCGCGCATCGGCCTGACGAGCGATCGGCCGTTCATCCACGCGGCGGTCGTATACCGATTTACGCCGGACCTTCGCCTGCAGTCCACGCTGGCGACCGATGCATACCGACTGGCCCACTCCGAGTTGGAGCTGGGCGGTCGGCTCTCCACCCCGTTCGGCATCGACGACGTGCGCCAGATCCTCCAGGTGCAGGCTTGGCAGCGAGGCCGCCTGACGCCGGTGGGCATCGGAGACGCGCTGCCTCTCGTTCGCTGAGCGCCGCAACCCCCGGAACCTCGCGATCATCCTGGCTGACAGCTGTTGCCCATCGGCCTCGGCTTCGCCGTGTCAAGTGACCCGCGCGGCTCTGGGAACCCAATCCACCGTCACGAACGGCGCACGATGACGCTTGGTGATCCCTGCGAAAAGTCCCTACGTTCAATGTGCGCAGCGTGACGTCTGACCCCGTCGCGTCGCGTGAGCCGGTCCGCCGTTGACGCGTCTCGTGGCCTCGCCGCGTCAACGGCTGTCCGGCGTGTTGATCTCCGGGTTGTGGGGATATCGCAATGACGCATAAGCATAACGAACGCGGGCTGTCGCTGGTGGAAGCCACCATCATCCTGCTGAGCCTGATGGTGTTGACGGGGGTCCTCGCTCCCGGCGTCAGAGACTATGTGAATGACGCTCGGGACGTGAAGGTCAAGGAAGACTGCGAGGCGATCGGCGTGTCGGTTGCGCGCCTCCTGCGGGACGTCGGGCCCTGCGTGAGGATGGACGGCCGATTGCCCTGCGTCATCCAGAACCGGGCAGATCTGCTCATCAGCGAAGGCGGGGAAGTAGAGGGCTACACGGGGTATGCCGGATCCACGTTCACGGCCAGCAGTTCGCAGTCCGTGTCCTCTGGAGGGGGGGGCGGCATCGTGCGCAGTTCGTACGAGGTCGCCGATGACGCCGACACCGTCTCGACACACGAGGTCGTCGAATCGGTCACGCGGCCGCCTGCGGCGGGAGCGCGCTGGACGAGCATGACGCATTTCGGCGGGCGAACGGCCTTTGCGGCGTCACTGACGTCAGCGACCGATCTACGGCGGACGTTCGAGCCGATCGGCGTGGCCGACGACGTGCGCAGCGTGCTGCGCGACGGCGGGCTTGGCCTCGCCTCGGAGGATGTCGTCGCCGCCCTGGCCAGACCCCCGGCCCCGGCGGGCGACCGCCTGCCGTCGTGCGCCGAGGCAACGCCTCCCGACGATGCGGTCGTCGAGTGCGAAATCCAGCCAGGCACCACCTTCGAGTGGATGGCCTACCGGCCCGGTGCAGCCACAGGCAACAGCAAGCCCGCCCGCTTGCTGTACCCGCGCTGGGATGGCAAGAGCCCGGCTCGGGCCGCGGTGTTCCGCGTGACCGCCGGTGACGAAGCGTATACCTTCGTCGTGCCGTACCCGTGCGCGAACCTCTCGCTGCTGTCCATCGCCGATCTGCACCGCCGAACCGTCGCGACCCGGAGCGCGAGCCGCGCCGGCGGCACGACCGTCGCCACGTCGCGTTCGTACTCGTCAGCGCGTTC
>JAPKZP010000208.1 GCA_026393735.1 Acidobacteriota bacterium | reverse complement strand
GGGCCGAAGGGTCCCCAGGCCGGCAACGTGGTGAAGATCTAACGCCCTTCCCTGACACCTGCAGGGGCGGTCACCGCCGCCCCGGCTTCGTTACCCCTTACAACATCCCCGACGGCAACCGCTGATGGCAGCGGGCGGTCAGCCTGCGCGCGTGCCCTTCAGTCCGCGAGCGGTAAAGGTGATCTTGCCGTCATGCACGGCCACGCGGAACGCGACCTCGGGTGCGCCGTGCGCTCTGAAGGCGGCGACCTTGTCGCGAACAAGCCCCGCGAACTTGTGGAACGGCACCTGCGACTCGCCCAGTTCGCGGCGCACGTCGGTGAGCCGCTCGTAGAGATCGCGGAGCCGGTCCATTTCCTTCACTGGATCGCCGAGCACCGTCACGTAGACGATGCGATCGGCGGCGTCCTTTCCCTTGTCCGTGTCGGCGCGCTTGCGATGGGCAAACGGCCCCGGGCGGCCCTCTTCCCGGGCGCGCAAACCGCGGTCCCACAAGTCGACGAAGGCCGCGAGGCGTGACTGCAGCGTCTGGTGCCGGAACCGATCCGCGAACGTGCCTGAGACCGACACGGTGCGCTCGAGGCGCTTGATGCTCCCCTCGACGTGCGTGCGCGTCTCCCACGGCGGCCGGGGCAACTGGCCGGCGAAGAACATGTTGTACTCGGCTTCCAGTTTGCGCAGATCGGCTTCAAGCGAGCGCAGATCGGCTTCGAGCTCTGATCCCCGGGCCACTAGCGTGGAAGCAGATACCAGAGGAGCGGCAGCCACAATTCCCGCGCGTACGGGACAGGCCGGTCATCGACGAGCACTTCAGACGTGTGCAGACCCCCGACGAGGTGCCAGAGGTCGCGCAACGCCAGGACCTGGTCCGGCAGGAAACGCGCGCGGTGACACACGGACGGGCCGGTCCCGGTTTCCAGGTAGTCGCTGGTATCTTTGGCGAGCCTGACGGCCGACTCGTAGTTCGGCCCATCGAACGGCCCGAACGCGATGGTGTACGAGAACGGCCGTTCGGGGGGATTCTCGTACAGCGCGGCCTGGAGGTCCGGGTCGAGCCGGGCCAGTTCCTCGTCGGACGGCTCTTCCTGGAGGTCCGCGTACGGCCAGAACTGGTCGCGCGGACGGTACGGCGGGACCTCCTCGGATGCACGGTCGAGGGGCGCGGTCGACGGAGCGGCAGGCTGGTGTGTGTCCGACATCGCACAGTATCGTCGGCGCCGTGCCCACCACGGCGCCCAAGACCCGCTGATGGTATCCTGAGTGCGCGAACACGTGCAAGACAGCGTCAGCGCCATGACCGATTATCGCGTGATTCCGTCCATCGAACAGTTGCGCCAGCGCCCTGGCGTTCGCGCGCTGCAGCATCGCTACGGTCACGGCGCCGTCGTCCGGGCCTTGCGCGATGAGACCGACGCGTTGCGGCGAAGACTCGGGGCCGGTCAGCCGGACGCAGCCGGGCCCTCCACGCCCGACGAGGCGGCGGCTCTCATCGAGGCCGGTCTCGAGCCGCGCCTGGCGCGCGCCGTCCAGACCACGCTGCGGCCTGTCATCAACGCGACCGGGGTCATCGTGCACACCAATCTCGGCCGGGCGCCGCTCCCCGCCGCGGCGCTCCAGCAAGTGACCGAGATCGGGGCCCGCTATTCCACGCTGGAGTTCGACCTCGACGAAGGCGGCCGCGGCCATCGCGATCGTCACGCCGAGCCCATGCTGTGCCGACTGACCGGCGCCGACGCCGCCGTGGTGGTGAACAACAACGCCGCGGCGACGCTCCTCGCGCTCGCCGCGGTGGCAGCGGGTCGCGAGGTCATCGTCTCGCGCGGCGAACTGGTCGAGATCGGCGGCGGCTTCCGGGTGCCCGAGGTGATGGCACAGTCGGGCGCAATCCTCCGCGAAGTCGGCACCACGAATCGCACACGGGCCTCCGACTACGAGGCGGCAATCTCGGAGAAGACCGCGATGATGCTCCGGGTCCACCGGTCGAACTTCACCATCGAGGGGTTTACCGAGCAGCCATCACTCGCGGAACTCGTCGAGATTGGCCGCCGGCGCGGCGTGACAGTCGGCGAAGATCTTGGCAGCGGAAATCTCGCAGGCGCGCTTTCCGCGGGCGTGGCTGTCGCGGGCGTGCGACTGGACGCGCTGCCGTGGCTCCAGCCGTTCCTGCGTGACGAGCCAACGGTCCCTGACAGTATCGCAGCTGGCGTGGATCTGGTGTGGGTCAGCGGCGACAAGCTGCTCGGCGGACCGCAGGCCGGCGTGATCCTGGGCCGGCGTCCCCTGGTTGAGACGATTCGGCGTCATCCGCTGATGCGTGCGTTGCGGGTCGACAAGATGACATACGCGGCGCTGACCGGCACGCTCGTGGAGTATGTCACCGGACGCGCCGCGCAGACCGTGCCCGTCCTCGAGATGCTGACCCGCGCGCCCGGCGCCATCGAGATACGGGCCGAACGCCTGGCAGCACGTCTCGCGGCCGCCGGCCGGTACGCCTGTGACATCGTTGACGGACGCTCGACCATCGGCGGCGGGACGACTCCGGGCCTCACCCTCCCCACCCGTCTGCTGGCACTGACCCACACGCGGCTCTCGGCCGACTCCCTCGAAGCAGCGCTCCGCCGGCTGGACCTGCCCATCGTCGCGCGTATCGAGAACGACCGGGTTGTGCTGGACCTCAGAACGGTGTTCGAGGACGAGGATGCCGCGATCGCGGACGGCCTCCTGGCTGTCGACTAGAAGATCGAGGCCACGGAACCGGCCGCGAGGTCGATGAGCCGCGCCGGGAGCACGCCCAGATAGAACAGGATCGCCACGGAAATGGCCAGCGCGGCCAGCGCCGTGCGGGACGGCTGGGGCGGCGCCGCGCCTTCCGGTCCCTCCGACATGTACATCTTCACGACAATGCGCAGGTAGAAGAACACCGAGATGACGCTCGTCAGCACGCCCACGATGGCCAGGCTGTACTGGCCGGCGCTGATCGCGGCGCTGAAGACGTACCACTTCGCGACAAACCCTGCCGTCGGCGGGAAGCCGCCGAGCGAGAGCAGAAAGACCGTGAGCACGCCGGCGAGCACCGGGCTCGACTGCCACAGGCCCTTGAAGTCGTCGAGGTGCTCGCGCGGCGTCTCGGGCGTGCTCACGAGCGCGAGCACGGCAAACGCGCCGAGGTTCGTCACGGCGTACACCAGGAGGTAGAACAGGATCGACGCCTTGCCGACGTCGTTGCCGGCTATCAGGGCGACGAGCAGGTACCCCCCGTGCGCGATGCTCGAATACGCCAGCATGCGCTTCAGGCTTGTCTGCGCGACGCCGACGACCGATCCCAGGATCATCGTGCAGATGGCCAGCACCCAGAGCACCGGCGCCCAGTCTCCACGCAGGGGCTCGAGGGCAGACAGGAACACCCGCGCGAACGCCGCGAACGCCGCAGCCTTGACGGCGGTCGACATGAAGCCCGTCACGATCGTGGGTGCTCCCTCGTAGGCGTCCGGCGTCCACATGTGGAACGGCACCGCCGACACCTTGAAGGCGAAGCCCACGATCAGCAGCCCGAGCGCCACGAGCAGGAGCGGGTTTCCCGTGAGCGACCCCGCCGCGACGGCAGCGGCCACGCGATCGAGATGGGTGCTTCCCACGAGGCCGAACGTGAACGCGATGCCGTACAGGAAGAAGGCGCTCGAGAACCCGCCCAGCAGGAAGTACTTGAACGCGCCCTCGGTGCTGGCGAAGACGTGGCGGCGCAGCCCGGTCATCACGTAGACGGCCAGCGAGAACACCTCCAGTGCCAGGAAGATCACCAGCAGGTCGGTGGCCACGGCCATCAGCATCATGCCGGCCAGCGCAAACAGCAGCAGCGCGTAGTACTCGCCCGCGGGCAGCTTGTCGCGCTCGATCGGCGCCGAGGAGAACAGAATCGTCAGGATCCCGATCCCCACGAGCACCAGCTGGACGAACAAGCCGAAGTCATCGGCAACGACGACGCCGAAGCTCTCGGTGTGCCGCCCCCACAGGAGGACGATCGCCGAGCCGGCGCCAGCGAGACCGATGAGACCCAGCCCGCCAATCGGCATCCGCTCGCCGCGCTGGCGGAAGGCCTCGGCCAGCATGCACGCCAGTCCGGCCAGCGTGACGCAGATGACAGGGATGACGCCGTTCAGAGCCTGACCCATGATGGACACGCTACTCACCTGCCGAACGCGGGGCCGGCCCCGTCGTTCCCGAATGGCGATCGGCGGCGGCGGTCAGGAGGACGTCAGCCCCCGCTTCCGGCGCCACGCGCACGACCTTGGAGGGCTCGGCTTCCGCCATGCGCGACACGATACGGTTCACGGCGGGCTTCATCGGGTTCAGGAAGTACGACGGCGCCACGCCCATGACGATCGCCACGGCGATGGCCGGCCCCAGCACCCACCACTCGCGCGTCGACAGGTCCTTGAGTCCCTCGTTTTTCGGGTTGGTCACGGGCCCGTAGTTCACGCGCTGGAACATCCAGAGCATGTAGACGGCGGAGAGGATGACGCCCGTCGCCGCAATGGTCGCGAAGGTCACGTTCCACCGGAACGCGCCGAAGAGAATCAGGAACTCGCCCACGAACCCGTTGAGGCCGGGCAGGCCGATCGACGACAGCGTCACCACGAAGAACGCCGCGACGAACTTCGGCATCACGTGCTTCAACCCGCCGAACTCCGAGATGAGCCGCGTGTGCCGCCGGTCGGACAGCATGCCGACGATGAGGAACAGCGCGCCGGTCGAGACGCCGTGGTTCAGCATCTGGTAGACCGCGCCCTGGACCCCCTGGATGTTCATCGCGGTGATGCCCAGCACGACGAAGCCCAGGTGGCTGACGCTCGAGTAAGCCACCAGCTTCTTCATGTCCGGCTGCACCATCGCCACCAGCGCGCCGTAGACGATCCCGATGACGGCGAGCGTGGCCAGGAGCGGCGAGAAGTACGCCGCCGCATCCGGGAAGAGCGGGAAGGCGAAGCGCAGCAGGCCGTACGTGCCCATCTTCAGGAGCACGCCCGCCAGGATGACGGACCCGGCGGTGGGCGCCTCGACGTGCGCGTCGGGCAACCACGTGTGGAACGGGAACAGCGGCACCTTGATCGCGAAGGCCAGCGCAAAGGCCAGGAAGAACCACACCTGCGCGTGGCGCGGGATCGTCAGGGTGAGGAGGGCCTCGTAGCTGAAGCTGTACGACCCGGTCGCCACGCTGTGCATATAGGCGAGGCTCAGGATCGCCACGAGCATCAGCACGCTGCCGGCCATCGTGTAGAGGATGAACTTGACCGCGGCGTACACGCGGCGGTCGTAGCCCCAGATCCCGATCAGGAAGTACATCGGGATGAGCATCGCGTCCCAGAACAGGTAGAACAGGAACATGTCCAGGGACAGGAAGACGCCGATCATGGCGCTCTCGAGGGCGAGCATGAAGAAGGAGAACTCGCGCACCTTCTTGTGCACCGACTGCCACGATCCGAGGAGCGCCAGCGGCGTGAGGAAGCCGGTCAGCACCACCAGGAAGAGGGTGATGCCATCGACGCCGACGGCGTACTGGATACCGAACGACGGAATCCAGTCCGCCCGCTCCACCATCTGGAAGTCGGCGCGGGCCGGGTCGAAGCGCGCCCACATCCACAGCGTGGCGGCGAACTCGGCGAGCGAGATGCCGAGGGCGGCCCACTGGATGAACCGGTCGCGCTCGTGGTCGCGGTTCCCGACAAAGAGGAGCAGGACCGCGCCAACGAGCGGCAGCGCAACAAGGAGCGACAAGATGGGCACTACCGCCATACGTAGTATCCGAGAATCAGGACCACGCCCACGAACACCGACAGCGCGTAGGCACGCATCGAACCCGTCTGCAGCCGGCGCAGGATTGCGCTCCAGCCGTCCACCAGCTTCCCGGCGCCGTTCACGGCGCCGTCGATGACACCCGCGTCGACGACCTTCCACAAGCCGCGCTCGGACGCGTTCTTGACGGGCTGCACGATCGCCGCGTCGTAGATCTCGTCCACGTAGTACTTGTTCAGCAGCACGCGGTGCACGCCCGCGAAGCTCGCCGCCACGCGATCCGTGACGTCGCGGCGCCGCAGGAAGAAGAAGAGGGCGATGCCAATGCCCGCCACGGCGATCCCGCTCGAAAAGGCCATGAGGCCAAGCTCGGTGTTCGGGTCGCCCCCGCCTTCGCCCGTCGACTCGGCCGGAACGGTTGGGGCCTCGCTCAGGCCTTCGGCGTGGCTGGCGCCGGATTCTCCGCCCGCGTCCATCCCCGGAGCGGCAAAACTGGGCGCCAGGAAATGTTCGATACGGTTGCTGCCGCCGATCACGGTCGGCACGCCGACGTAGCCTGCCAGCACCGACCCGATGGCCAGCAGGACGAGCACAATCGCCATGGCCGGCTAGACGGCCGTCAGCAGCGACGCCGCCACCGCCACGCCCCACACCAGCGCGTGGCCGCCGGCGAACGCCTTCCAGAGGATTTCGTCCTTGCTGAAGAACCCGGACAGGAGCGGCACGCCGGAGATCGCGAGCGCCCAGATCAGGAACGTCCAGTACGTCACCGGCAGTTCCGTGCGCAGGCCGCCCATCTTCCGGATGTCCTGCTCGCCGGCAAGCGCATGGATGACGGCGCCCGATCCGAGGAACAGCAGGGCCTTGAAGAACGCGTGCGTGTAGAGATGGAAGATGCCGGCGGCAAACGCGCCGACGCCCATCGCCACGAACATCAGGCCGAGCTGCGAGACCGTCGAGTACGCGAGCACGCGCTTGATGTCGTTCTGGACGAGGCCGATCGTGCCGGCCATCAGGGCCGTCGCCACTCCGACGCCGGCCACGACCGCCAGCGTCTCCGGCGCGTGACTGAACAGCACGGCATTGCGCCCGATCATGTACACGCCCGCCGTCACCATGGTCGCGGCATGGATCAGGGCGGACACGGGCGTGGGGCCTTCCATGGCATCAGGCAGCCAGACGTAGAGGGGAATCTGCGCGGACTTGCCCGTGGCCCCCACGAAGAGCAGCAGGGTCGCGATCGAGATCGGCCCGAAGATCGCCTCGGGCGGGAGGTGGCCGGCCAGCCGCGCGACTTCCTGGAAGTCGAGGCTGCCGAAGATCGACCACACGACGAACATGCCGAGCAGGAAGCCGAAGTCGCCGATGCGGTTGACGAT
>JAPKZP010000218.1 GCA_026393735.1 Acidobacteriota bacterium | reverse complement strand
TGACCGGGGGCTGCATTGAAACCGGCACTGAGGTCTGGAATGGCGGAGCCAATTACTACACCTGTGCCCAGATCGTGGTGGGTGGAATTGACGCAGCCAACTCTCTCATGGCGGTGAAGAAACTCGTCTATGACGACAAGACGATCACCATGGCCGAATTGAAGAAAGCCCTGGCCGCCAACTGGGAGGGGGACTACGAGAAGGTGCGGAAGCTGTGCTTTGAGGCGCCCAAGCACGGCAACGACATCCCCGAAGTGAACAAGATGGCGCACAGGGTGTACGAGAGCATTTTCACGGCGTTCAACAGTGTTGACGGCGGTGGCAACTACATCAGCAGAGACATCAAGTCCGCGCCCGATGCCTATACCAAGAGCATCCACAACCTGATGGGCATGGTGACCGGAGCGCTGCCCAATGGCAAGAGGGCCGGAGTGGCACTCACCGATGGCAGTCTGTCCGCCATGCCGGGAACCGATGTCAACGGCCCAACCGCGTTGGTGATGTCTGCCGCGAAGGCGCAGGACGCCATCAAGTACACCGCCACGCACATGAACATGAAGCTCCCGCCCGACCAGCTCAAGAGCCGCAAGGGCCGGGACAACGTGCTGCGTCTGGTCAAGACCCTGTTCGACAACGACGGCTATCACATCCAGTTCAACGTCCTGGACACCAACATCCTCAGGGATGCACAGAAGCACCCGGAGAACTACCGTGACCTGGTGGTTCGCGTCGCCGGGTTCAGTGCGTTCTTCACCAAACTGGCGAAGGGTGTACAGGACGAGGTCATCGAACGGACCCTGCAATCGTTCGACGGCCAGCAGTGCTGAGCTAGACAGGAACCGGTACGGCGTGGCGGTCTGCCACGCCGTGCCGGACGTTCCCCGATGAACGCCCAGACACCTCTGGGTGCGCGGCGATGACCGCGGACTCGCGACCCATGACACGCGAAGGAGCCAGGTGATGAAGGAAATTGGTCACGGCAACTTTCAGAGGCGCATTGCCATCATGGTGGGCGCCGGCTACATTCCGGGGCTCAACGCCGTGATCCTGGGCGCGGCCCTGGCGGCGGGCAAGCTGGGATGGGAGATAGTCGGCATCCGGGACGGCTTCGACGGGCTCCTCTATCCGGATCGCTACTCCGATGGCGGGCTGCTGACACTGAGCCCCGAGCTGGTCGCGAACCTGGACCCGACCGCCTCCGGTCTGCTCGGCCAGGCGCCCAGGATCGACCCGTTCCACGTCCGCCGGGTGAACGACGACGACATGGTCGAAGAGGTCGACATGTCGGATGAGCTGTTGAAGAGGCTCAAGAAAGAAGACATCGACGCCGTGATCTCCGTGGTCGGCGGCCGCGGGCTCAGCATTCTCTTCAAGCTGCACCGCAAGGGGCTCAACGCGGTGTGCGTGCCCCGGTCCATCGAGAACGACATCGCCGCCACCGCGGTGTCCTTCGGCTTCAACAGCGCGCTCAGCTTCACCATCGAAATGCTCGACCGGGTCCGCCAGGCGGCCCAGTCCGCCCGCAAGATCGCCGTCGTCGAGGTCCTTGGGGATCAGGCTGGATGGCTGGCGCTGCAGGCTGGCATCGCCGTCTGCGCCGACGCGGTGCTGATTCCCGAGATTCCTTGCGACCTGCAGACGCTGGCCGCCAGGTTGAAGGACAAAGTGACGCCCAGGAGGCCGTACGGGCTGGTGGTGGTAGCCGAAGGGGCCAAGTTCCTCGAAGACATCCAGACGCAGACCGTGAAGCCCTCGGTCAACTCCCTTAAAGCGTCCCTGTCGCCGCTGGCGACGGGCGATGCCAGCGACCACGTCATCCGGAAATCAGGTCAGGCCGCCGAGACGGTTGCCACCAGGCTGCAGCTCCTGATTGCCGAGGAGACCTTCCCGCTCGTCCTGGGTCCCTGGGTTCGGGGCGGCACCCCGACCGCCGTTGACCGCCAGCTGGCGCTGGGCTACGGCGCGGGCGCCGTTCGGGCCGTCGAGGCCGGGAGCTATGGCTCGATGGTGACCTTCGTCCCACCGGACATGAAGTTCGTGCCGCTGACGGACACCATCAACAAGATCAGGACCGTGCCGTCGGACAGCATGTTCATGCAGATCGCCTCTTCTCTTGGCATTTTTCTAGGGAGGGAGCTGTGATGACCCCAACCACCAACGCATCCGCTCCTTCCGGGATCGTGCTGAACATCCAGCGCTACTGCAGCCACGACGGTCCGGGCATCCGCACGAACGTCTTCCTCAAGGGCTGCTCGCTGCGCTGCAAGTGGTGCGGCAATCCCGAGAGCATCGCCTTCAAGCCAGAACTGTCCTACGACCCCAGGAAGTGTACCGGCAAGAAGGCGTGCGGCGTCTGTCTGAAGGCACCCTTCCCTGAAGGCGGGTTCTACGTCGTCGAGGGCGCTGATGACACGATCCATGTCAACTGGGATCTGGCCGGAGATTGCGACGAGGCCTTGGCGTCGCTCTGCCCGACGGGCGCGCTCGAGATGTTCGGCAAACGGATGACTGCCGACGAGGTGCTGGCCGAGGTGGAAAAGGACGCCTCCATCTACCGATCGACCGGGGGCGGCATCACCCTGAGCGGCGGCGAGTGCCTGCTCCAGCCGGATTTCAGTGCGGCGCTGCTCAAAGGGGCCCACGAGCGCGGCATGAACACCGCTATCGAAACGGCGTGCAACGTGCCCTGGAAGTTCCTGGAGCAGGTGTTGCCGCACGTCGACACGATGCTGCACGACCATAAGCTGACGAACACGGAGCGGCACAAGAAGTGGACCGGCGTCGGCAACGAACGGGTCCTGGCGAACTTCAAGAAGGCGTACGAGACATTTCCGGATATCGATTTCGTCGCCCGCACGCCGCTGATCCCCGGCATCAATGCCGACGAGGAGCACATCCGGGCCGTCCTCGCGTTCATCCGCCCGCACAAGAACGTGATTGACTACGAGTTGCTGCCGTATCACCGGTTCGGTCTCGGCAAGTACCTGAGCCTGGGTGTGGTGTACGAACTCGACGACTACAAGACGCCGTCCGACGATCTGGTGAAGCACCTTCAGGCCATCATCGACGAGGCCTTCGGCCGCACGGGAGGCACCAGGTGACGCCCAACGAAGACATCTACGAACGTCTCGCGGATGCGCTGGCCGCGCTCCCGCACGGCTTCGCCCGGACGGCGTCGGGGGTGGAGATCGAGCTGATGAAGAAGGCCTTTACGTCGGAGGAGGCCTGGCTGGCCAGCCACCTGACGCGCACTCCGGAGACGGCGGCCGAGATCGCGAAACGGGTAGGCCGGGATGTCGGCGACGTCACCGCCACGCTCGAGAGCCTGCTGCCGCGTGGCCTGGTCGCGCTCCCAGGGTCGACCGCGGGGGGCGGAATCCTGAAGGAGGAGATGAAGGGCGAGAAGCAGTACCGCCTGCGCCCCTTCATGGTCGGGTGGTACGAAGCCAGCATGCGGCGGCTCGACAAGGAGTTCGCCGAGCTGTTCGAGAAGTTCATCATCGAGGGCGGGGGCGAGCGCGTGTTCGCGCCCCGGCCGGGGCTGCTCGGCGTGGTACCGCAGCGGGGCACGCTCAAGCCCGAGTGGATCGCCCGCGAGCCGCACCTCGACATCGACGCCCACTTCGAGCGGCATGAGCGCTTCCTGGTCATCCCGTGCGTCTGCAAGCGGGAGGTCGAAGTCCTGGGGCATGCTGGCTGCCGCACGCCGATGCAGCGCTGCGGCTTCGTCGGGCTGCCGCCCCAGACGCCGCTCGGCGAGACCGTGCTCGACCGCGAGCAGGCCAAGGCGCTCTTCGCGAAGCTCGAGAAGCAGGGGCACGTCCACCTCGCGTTCTACGGCTTCACCATGTTCGCCGACGCGCCGCAGTTCATGGGCACGTGTAACTGCTGCTCCTGCTGCTGTGGGGTCATGCACGGCCCGAAGCTGGCGAGCCTGGACGTCTCGCACCAAGGCCCCCAGAAGTCGAACTACCGCGCGGTCATCAATCCCGAGCCGTGCACCGCGTGCGGCACGTGCATCCTCCGCTGCCCGGTGGACGCGATCACCGAGGGCCCGAAGCGCTTGCCCTCGGGGCCTCTCTGTGCGGCGACGGAGTTACTGCCCGGCAAGTCCGTGGTCGATCGCGACACGTGCATCGGCTGCGCTGCGTGCGTGACTGGCTGCCCGGAGGACGCCATCGTGATGGAGCCGGTCTCCGAAGATGAGTGGTTCCGTGTTCCCACCAGCATGGCCGAGTGGGAAGAGATGCGCCTGAAGCACCTGGAGGAACAGCCGGCGTCAGGCGTGCGGACGGGGGAACGGATCCAATGACTGTGACGTTGGCGCGACTGAGACGGCAACGTGCGGCCACGGCGAGACGGATCCTGGCCGTGCCCTGCCTGCTGGCCGCTGTGACGCTGGCGTGGTCAGTGCCCGCGATCGCCCAGACGGAAGTCGCGGGACAGCCGACCACGGCGCCGGCCGCACCATCATCGGCTGACGCCAACAACCCGCTGGCCAAGTTCCAGGCCTTCAACGTCCACAACTACTACGTTCCGGCGATCTCAGAACTCGACAACCAGAACAGCAACGCCTTCTGGCTCCGGTACGCGCAGCCGATCGGGAAGTGGTTGTTCCGGGCCTCCTTGCCCGCGGCGCGCGTACCGACCGCTGACAGCAAGACGATGTCCGGCCTCGGTGACGTCAACGCCTTCGCGGCGTACTTGTTCGATACCGGAGATCCGAGCGTGAGCGTCGGCGTCGGGCCGCAATTCACCCTGCCGACCGCAAGCGAGACCGAGACCGGGACAGGCAAGTGGCTCGGGGGTTTTGCCGCCACCCTGTTCAATGCACGGTCGTCGACGCTGCAGTGGGGCGGTCTCGTGACGTGGCAGAAGGACTTTGCTGGCGACGCCAGCCGCAACGGCGTGAACGTGCTCGCCGTCCAGCCGTTCTACTTCGTGCAGCTCGGGCGCGGCATCTACCTGCGGGGCTCGGCCGTGGCCGTGTTCGACATCGAGAACAAGAAGTACCACGTGCCCGTGGGGCTGGGCATCGGAACGGTCGTGCCAGCACCCGGCGCCATCTTCAACATCTTCATCGAGCCTCAGTACACCATTCTC
>JAPKZP010000279.1 GCA_026393735.1 Acidobacteriota bacterium | reverse complement strand
GGGCATGGCGGCCTGGACGACCCGCTACCTGTTCTTCGCCTACGGCAACGCGGGCAGCATGGTGTGGATGCTCTACGCCGGCATCCTGCTGCACGGCATCTGTTACGACTTCTTCTTCGTGACCGGGCAGATCTACGTCGATCAGCAGGCCGACGTGCGTATCAGGGCGGCGGCCCAGGGCCTCATTGCGTTCGTCACCCTTGGCGTGGGCATGTTCATCGGCGCGCTGGCGTCAGGACGCGTCGTCCAGGCCTACACGTCGATCGGAGCAGGCGGGGTCGTCGGTCATGCCTGGGCGAGCATCTGGGTCGTTCCCGCGGCGGCCGCCGCCGTGGTGCTCGTCCTGTTCGCCTTCGCGTTCAAGCCGAACCACCGCGCTACGCCCAGTACGCCTGGCCCGCCGGCTCGGTGATGACGACGTCTTTGAGGAAGGCGATCGCCTTCTTCAGGCCCTCGGTGCCGGACATCAGGCTGTCCTCGTGCTCGATGCTCAGCACGTGGTCGTAGCCCACCAGCCGCAGCGTGCTGACCATCGCCTTCCAGACCGGTGCGCCGTTGCCGTAGCCCACGGTCCGAAAGATCCACGACCGGTCGAGCTCGCGCGTGTACGGCTTGGCGTCGAGCACGCCGTTGACGGCGATGTTCGCCGCGTCGAGCTTGCAGTCCTTCGCATGGACGTGGAAGATGCCGTCGCCGATGGCGCGAATCGCCGCCACCGGGTCCGCGCCCTGCCAGAACAGATGCGACGGGTCGAAGTTGCAGCCGATCGTTCCCGGCGCAATCGCGCGAAGCCGGTTCATGGTCTCGGCGTTGTAGACGACGAAGTTCGGGTGCATCTCGATGGCCACCCGCACGCCGGCCTTCCGGCAGAGCCTCGCCGCCTGCTTCCAGTACGGCAGGACGCGAGCGCGCCACTGCCACTCGAGCGCCTTCGAGAACTCGGGTGGCCACGGCGACACAATCCAGCTCGGCACGGTGGCTCTCGCGTCTGATCCAGGGCATCCGCTGAACGTGATCACGGTCCTCACACCGAGTCTCGAAGCCAGTTCCACGGTCTGTTCGAACACCTTGTGGTACGCCCTCGCCACAGCGGCGTCAGGGTGAATCGGGTTGCCGTGGCAGCTGAGCGCGCTGATGAGCAAGCCGCGCCTTTCGATCGCCTCGCGGAACGCCGTCAGCCGGCGCTCGCTCGCCAGCAGGACCGCAGGGTTCGCGAGCGCGTTGCCCGGAAAAGCCCCGGTGCCGATTTCGATAGCCTCGAGCCCGAGATCGACGATGTAGTCGAGCGTCTCCTCGAAGGGCTTCTTGCCGAACAGGACCGCGAATACGCCGATCTTCATGCGACCCCCTTCACGCGCACCCAGCGCCGCGTGGCCGATGCCCGTTCGATGGCGTCCAGCACCCGCTGGTTCATGACGCCGTCCCCGAAGTTCGGCGACGGCAGTTTCCGGCCGGCGATGGCCTCGAGCAGGTCGTACACCGTATGCGTGAACGTGTGCTCCCAGCCGAGGATGTGCCCCGGCGGCCACCACGCGCCGACGTGCGGGTGTGTCTGCTCGGTGACCAGAACCGTCCTGAATCCCTTCAACGAGATGGGATCGGACTCGAAATACATCTCCAGCTCGTTCAGCCGCTCGAGATTGAAGGCGATGGTGCCGAGGCTGCCGTTGATCTCGAACCGGTTGAAGTTCTTGCGCCCCGCCGCCAGTCTCGTCGCTTCGATCGAGCCGATGGCGCCGTTCGCGAATCGCACCGCCGCCACCACCGCGTCGTCCACCGTGACGCGCCCCTTGCGGGACGGGTCCTCCGGCAGCGGGCGCGTCTTGATGAACGTCTCGGTGATGCCGGCCACCTCCGCGATCTCGCCGACGAGCATCCGGGCCAGGTCGATCACGTGCGACGCGATGTCGCCGAGCGCCCCGGAGCCGGCCTTGCGCCGATCGAGCCGCCAGACGAGCGGGAACGCGGGATCGGTGATCCAGTCCTGCAGGTACGTGCCGCGGAAATGGCGGATCTTCCCGATGCGCCCGTCCCGGATGATCTGCTGAGCCAGCGCCACCGCAGGTACGCGGCGGTAGTTGTGGCAGATCATGTGGGGCACGCCGG
>JAPKZP010000422.1 GCA_026393735.1 Acidobacteriota bacterium | reverse complement strand
GTGCGCAACCTGACGGAGTTCGGCGCGTTCGTCGAGGTGGCAGAGGACATCGACGGCCTCATCCAGATCTCCGACATGTCGTGGAGCAAGCGCATCAAGCACCCGTCTGAGGTTCTGAAGAAGGGCGACAAGGTCGAGGCGATCGTGCTGAACATCGACGCCGAGAACCAGCGCCTGTCCCTGGGCCTGAAGCAGCTCGCCACCGACATCTGGGACGAGTTCTTCTCGCAGCACCAGGTGGGGGGCACGGTCGAGGGCAAGGTGGTGCGCCTGACCAACTTCGGCGCGTTCGTCGAACTGGCCGAGGGCATCGAAGGCCTGATCCACGTGTCGGAGTTCGACGATCAGCAGGAAGAGAAGATCGAACTCGAGGTCGAGAAGACCTACCCGATGAAGATCATCAAGCTCAGCCCCTCGGAGCGGAAGATCGGGCTGAGCATCCGCGCGATGCGGGTGGATGAAGCGCGCGCCGACTGGCAGGCCTACTCGGATTCGACGGGCCGGCCGCAGGCGACGCTGGCGGATCATTTCCGGCAGCAGCAAAAGGAAGAGAAGTAGCCCCGGGGCTTCAACCCAGGGGCGGGGTTGCGTCGTCGCCGGGGGGCTGCAGGCCCCCCGGCCGTTTCCTCCTTCCACGGGTCCACCATGACCAAGGCCGAGCTCGTCGAAGAAGTCTCGCGCGTGTCGGACCTCACCAAGAAGCACTCCGAGGTCATCGTCGACACGGTCTTTCGAAGCATCATCGACGCCCTGCAGAAGGGTGAAAAGATCGAGCTGCGCGGGTTTGGCAGCTTCCGCCTCCGCAAGCGCGAGCCGCGCAAGGGCCGCAATCCCAAGACCGGCGCGCGCGTGGACGTGCCGCCGAAACGCGTGCCCTACTTCAAGCCAGGCAAGGAACTGAAGGACCTCATCAACGCCGAGGACGAGGGCCTGGCGGGCGAGGTTTCGGTGGCCGCGCCGCCGCCGCCGCCCGAGGGCGCGTCCCAGGCGTAGCGGCCGGAAGGACCCACCTTGGACCGACTGTGGTCACCCTGGAGGCTCCAGTACGTGAGCAGCACCGGCGACCTGCATGGCTGCGTGTTCTGTGACGCCCAGGCCAACATCGGGGGTGGGGCGCTGGTCCTCTACCGCGCCGAGCACACCTTCGTCATCCTGAATCTGTTCCCCTACAACAGCGGCCACCTGATGGTCGTGCCGAACCGGCACATCGCCACGCTCGCGGCCGCCTCGCACGCCGAGCGCTGCGAGATGATGGACCTGACGCGCGTGGCCGAGCAGGCGCTGACCGCGGTGTACCGGCCGCAGGGCCTGAACGTCGGCATGAACCTCGGCCGGTCGGCCGGGGCCGGCATCGTCGACCACATGCACATTCACGTGGTACCGCTCAGGTGATCCTTTCGCCCTCACACCGGCCGAACTCGCCTTCCAGCAGGATGTGGACGCTGGAGGGCGGTCGGGTGGCGATCGCCGCGCAGGCACCCGGCATCGGCCAGGCCGCGCTCGATGAAGCGCTGCGTCACGCGAAGACGCGGCACCACATCCTGAGCATGCGGCGCCACGCCCAGCCTGCCCGGTCGCAGAGTTGCGCGGTGGGGGAAGCCCGCGAAATACCGCAGGGGCCGACCTCCGTGCCTGCCCGCGTGGCTCGGGCCTCGCGCCGCTCGCCTACAGGAAGCTCGCCAGCGCCTTGCGCGCCGTGCGATCCGGGCGGACGTCCGTTTCGATCACCACGTGCAGCGAACGCTTCGCGTCCTTCAGCTCGACCACCGTGCCGGGCTGAAGCGTCGTATTGACTTTGATGAACCCGGCGCACAGGCCCTTGATCTGCAGGCCGTCAGGCTTGTTGGGCGAGGCCACGCTGTAGATCCTTCCGTCGTGCCTGCCGATCGCCATGTCCGTCGCGCACGTGAGCACCGTCCCGATGTTGTTGCCGCGCGAGTCCCGTACGACCGCGCCGTGCGTGTCGATCTTCCGCAGGTCATTACCGACAAACGTCAGCGTATGCGGTGCGTCGGCTGCCTTGTCCAGCGCATCGGATCCGAGGAACGTCTTCGTGAACCCGTCACCGGCCGCGTTGAACGGCAGGGCAAACGGCCAGGGGTGATGGATGTACGGCCAGCGGCCGATGTCCTGATGCGAGAGCGGCAGCACCGCGCCCGTGCGCAGCGAGTCGCGCGACGCCAGGCCGCACGCGACGAGGCCGAAGTCCCTGCCGGCGGACATCAGCAGATCCCACACCCTGACCGTGTGCTCGCGCCCGACGAAGATCTCGAACCCGACTTCGCCGGTATAGCCGGAACGGGAGAGCAGCAGGGGCGTGCCATCCAGTAGTTGCACGTCTCCGGCGGACGAGGCCGTCGGGTCGAAGTGCCCTTTGAACGAGAAGTAGGTCAGTTTCTCGAACACCTTCTCCGGCGTTTTCAG
>JAPKZP010000106.1 GCA_026393735.1 Acidobacteriota bacterium | reverse complement strand
GACCCTCGGCGGGATGCGCGCCCACGTACGTCTCGATCCTCGAGTCCATTCGACTGACGCGTGCCGTCCAGCGTGCGGGCTTCGCGTGCGCGTCGAGCACGTAGTAGACATTCACGATTCTGGGATGCTCGTCCGAGTAGTGCGTCAGCGCACCGCCGAGCCCCAGGCACACGAGCGTGACGGCGAAGGCCAGGCCGGCCGGCCACCACCGTCGTCCCTCGGTGATAAGTTCGATCGACAGCGCGAGCGCGCCGAGGCCGTAGACGGTCATGAGTGCCATGCCCGCTCCGCTCTCGGGCGACAGGCCCATCGTCCCGAAGAGCGCCGCGTCGAGAGGCCAGATGACGAGCGCGGCGGGCACGGCGAGCACGCACGCCAGCAGCACGCGGAAGCCGCCCGGCGACTCAGCCCGGCCGCTCGTTGCCAGCACCACGGCCGTGAGAACGGCGCTCAAGACTGGCCACAGCACGACGTAACTTCCGCCGGGCAGGAACCACGCCGCGGCCACGCCAGCCGCGACCCAGAGCACGATCGATCCGTACGCCAGGGTATGCGCCGCGAACTTCTTGCGGAGCACGACGTAGAGCGCGCACCACACCGTGATGATGGTCGCCACGAGCAGGGCGCCGTACGGAGCGCTCTGGAGGACGTTGCCCTCCGGCAGCCATGACTGGTGCAGCAACTCGACGAGGCGGCCGAATCGCCATCCGAAGTACCCGGCGGCTGCTCCGAACAGGGCGACGACGACGACGGCCAGAATCAGGCCGCCAATGCTTGTCTCTTTCCGTCCGCGCGACAGGATGAACGCCCACAGGAACAGCACCACGGCCAGGACGGCCAGCGGCAGCGCCCACAGCGTTGAGTAGACGACAGCCTTGTTGACGATCGGCAGCGAGAAGTAGACGGCGTCGCGACCGCGCACCGCCGTGAGATCGATCCCGCCGAAGCGGCGCGCCAGGCTGAGCGCAGCGGATCCGTGATGCTGCAGGCTGCCGCGGTCCAGCGCCGCCGGGGCGTCGTGCGGCGTGTGGTAGTCCTCCCATCCGCCTACGAACGAGAAGTTCAGCCCGACGACGGGAAGCTTCCTGAAGATCGAGAAGTCCGTGTCGTTGGGCATGCGCTTATAGACTTCGTAGCTCAGCGACGACCCCGTCGGCCTCGGCATGGCCGCCGCCCACGCGCGCACCACGGCGCCGTTCTCCGGCCCCGTTTCGAACATCTGCGCCGGGCCGCTCGTCCCGCGCGCCTCGAAGTTCAGGGCCAGCCGCACATCCTTCGCCCACGGATGCTGCTCCGCAAAGGCGGCCGCGCCGAGCAGGCCGAACTCCTCCCCATCCGTCAACAGGACGATGAGGTCGTTGCGCAGGGGATAGCCGGCCTTCAGCGCGCGGAGGGTCTCGATGAGGGCGGCGACTCCCGAACCGGCATCCGCCGCGCCGGGCGCCGCAGGGACAGAATCGTAGTGCGTCGCCAGCAGGACGGCGCCGGTGCTGGCCGTGCCCTTCAGGCGCACGAGCAGGTTCTCGACGCGTCCGATCCGGACGCCCGCCGCCACCGATCGCACGATGGTGGCGTCCTGGCGCTCGACCGCGACACCAAGTCCTTCAATCGTCTTGACGAGGTAGTCGCGGACCCGCGCGTGATCGACCGACCCCATCGGATGCGGCCGCTCGGCGATGGCCCGAACGTAGACCATGGCGCGCTCGGCCGAGAACTCCGTGGCCGCGGCGCTCGCGGGCACAGGCGCAGGCGGCCCGCCAAGGAGCACCGCCGCCAGACTGAGCCCGACGACACAGACGAACGTGAAGATCGCCGCCGCACCAATTCGCGTCTTGGCCATGACTTGATCCTCGGAGCTCGGTTTGGTCAGCCGTTCGTGCGGTCAAGACAGGCTTCTTCTCGCAGGGCTGCCTTCGACAGGCTCAGGCCCGGGAAGCCCTGCGCCACGCCGGTCTTGGAACCGCTCCTACTGGCGCGTGTACACAAACTTGATGTCGGGCCGCTTCGGCGCATGGCCGCCTTCGAGCTTCAACAGGACGATGAGCTGTGTGCCCGACGGGTCGATCGCCTGCACGCGGAACGACCGCGTCGCCTTGATGCCCTCGTCGTAATGGCGTTCGCTGACGAGGAGTCCATCGATCCACTTCGTGATCGTGTTGATCTCGCCGTCCCCGGTGAGGCGCAGGTGCTTCTTGCCGTCAACGATGACCGTCTCGGGACGTTCCTCGTCGGCGGTGAAGGTGATCTGCTTGCCGTCGGCGGCCACGACGATCTGGTGTGGCGGCTTGAGCTCCGCCTGCATGATGCGGCGCATGCGGTCCATCCTGGCGCGGTCCGGCGGACCGCCCGGTCCGCCAAACCCCATCATGCCGCCGCTGAATCCGCCGCCGCCGCCGCCCGGAGGCCCGCCGCCCCGTCCTTCGCCCGAGCCGGCCTTCTCGGGGCCTTCGCTGGCCTTCTGGTCGAGCACCCAGGTACCTGCGAAATCCGCGGTGCTCGGTGAAGACGACTGTGCCCGCACCACGAGGCTGGCCAGCACGATGGCCGCCGCGCAGACAATGGCCGTCCGCACGAGACGCTGCTCCCACGACATGACGATCCCCTCTACTCAGGCAGGCGCGGCAGCTCTATCTTCCCTCAGATCCCCAGTTTCGCCAGGTCCGCCTTGATCGCGGCCAGCTCTTTCATCAGGTCGTCGTACCGCTCGGTGGCGTCGCGTCCGGGTTTCTGATCGGCCTGACCGATCATGCGCGCGATGTTCGACAACTGGTCGATGAGCATTGGCGCCGGATAGACAATGCTGGCGGTGACGAGCCGGTCGGCGAGCGCCTGCAGGGCCTTCGCCTTCGCGGCGTCGGCCTTTGCGCCGTCCCTGGCGCCGGTGATCTTCGTGGTGAGCGCTCGCGCCTCGGCGATGGCGTCGCGCACCTTGAGGCCCAGGTCGAACTGCTCCTGCAGATCCGATGGCGTCACGCCGGCCGCCGCCACTCGCGGGTCGATGCGGACCTCGAGCGAACGCGACTGGCTCCACTCGCCAACCGAGAGCCGCACCTGGTACGTGCCAGGCACGACCAGCGGGCCGGCCGAACCGGCAGTCCCGGCATAGCGGAGGTCCCAGACGAAGCGGTTGTGCCACGGCCGCTTCGAGAACGGCGCCATACCCCCGCCGCGCCGGCCGCCGCCCGGTGTCGCGACGCCGCCACCAACCGGCTGCTGGCTCGAGAACGACCGCACGAGCGTACCTTTCGCGTCGGTGATCTCAAGCTTCACGTCGTCGCTCGGTTCGCCGGCGAGGTAGTAGTCGATGTCCGCACCGGCCATGGGGTATTGCGGCTGGTCAGGCGCGCTGGCGGTGGCCGCGTAGCGCATGCGGTACGCGGCGCGCGGCTGGAAGAGGTACGCCTCCGACGTCATGATCGTCTGGTGGCGCGACGCGAGCTGGTGCAGCGGCGACAGGTTGTCCATGATCCAGAACGCGCGTCCCATCGTCGAGAGGACGAGATCCTGGTGATGGATCTTGATGTCGGTGACGGGCGTGCTCGGCAGGTTCTGCTGGAACGATTGCCAGTGGGCGCCGTTGTCGAACGACACGAACAGGCCGAACTCCGTGCCCGCGTAGAGCAGGCCTTCCTGTGACGGATCCTCGCGCACCACGCGAGTGGGATGATCGATCGGGATCCCGTTGCGGCCGTCCGCGAGCCGCTTCCACGTCGCGCCGTAGTCTGTCGTCGCGTAAATGTAGGGCTGCAGATCGTGCTCGCGCAGATAGCGGTAGACCGCAATGTAGGCAGATCCTTTGCGGTGCGGCGAGTCCTCGATCGTCTGCACGCGCCCGCCGGGCGGAAGGTCGGGCGGCGTGACACGCTTCCAGGTCTTCCCGTTGTCCCGCGACACGCTCACGGGGCCGTCGTTCGCGCCCACCCACAGGACGCCCTTCTCGAGGCGCGACTCGACCATTGCGTAGATGCTGCTGTACACCTCTTCGCCCGTGATGTCGCGCGTGATGGGCGTCCCGGGCGTGACTTGTTTGTCGGGCTCGTACGCCGTGAGATCCGGGCTCACGATCTCCCAGGTCTTGCCCTCGTCCATCGATCGATGGAGGACGTGCGATGCCTGGTAGACCGTGCCGGGATCGTGCGGCGACACGTAGACGACCGTCTGTCGCGGAAAGCGGAACTTGATGTCCTTCGGGTTCTGGCCGTAGCGGTTCTGCGGGTAGACCCAGTAGTGCTGTTCCTGGCCCGTGGCCACGCTGTAGCGGCCGACCTCGCCTTTGCACGCGCCCCAGATCACCGTGCCGTCGGGCCGCGGCCATACCTGCCCGGTCTCGCACCCCGACACCTGTCCCCAGACCTGCAGCGGCGAATCGAGCCCCCACGACACGGGCGGCAGGCTGGGCACGACCACCGTGCTGTTGTCCTGCTGCGGTCCGTACAGGCGGTACGGGAACTGCTCGTCGACGGCCACCATGTAGAACTCGCCCGTGGGCTGGTTCAGGATGCTCGACCACGTGCGCCCGCCGTCTCGCGTGACGTTCGCGCCGCCGTCGTTGCTCTGGATGGCGTAGTCGGGATTGTCCGGGTTGAACCAGATGCCGTGATTGTCGCCGTGGGGCGTGTTGACGGCGGTGAAGGTCCTGCCGCCGTCGGTCGACTTCCACAGGCTGAGTTCGTTGACCCAGACCTCGTTCTCGTTCTTCGGGTTGACGTCGACGTAGTGAAAGTAGAACGGCCGCGCGCGCAGGCGTTGCGTGTTGTTCACGTTCGCCCACGTCGCCCCCGCATCGTCCGATCGGTAGAGGCCGCCCTCGGCGCCGGGCGCTTCAACCATGGCGTACACGGTGGATGGCTTGCTGCGCGCGACGTCGATGTCGATCTTGCCGATGAGTTTCTGCGGCAGGCCGGCCGAGAGCTTGGCCCACGTGTCGCCGCCATCGCCGGACTTGTAGATGCCGCCCTCGCTCGCCGGGCCGCCGCTGATAATGTCCCAGCCCTTGCGGAAACCGCGGTACATCCCGGCGTAGAGCTCATTCGGATTCGCCGGGTTGATCGCGATCACGCGCGCGCCGGTTTCGCGGTTGACGAAGAGCGTGCGTGTCCAGTTCTTGCCCCCGTCGATAGTCTTGTAGACGCCGCGCATGTCCGTCGGGCCGAACGGCGACCCGAGGGCAGCGACCCAGACAATGTCCGGGTTGGTCGGGTGGACGACGACCGCGCCGATCTGGCCGGCGTCGCGCAACCCGGCGAGCTTCCAGGTCTTGCCGGCGTCGGCGGACTTGAACACGCCGCGCCCGATGATGACGTTGCTTCGGATGGCCGCGCTCCCGGTGCCGGCCCACACCGTGTTCGGATCGGAGTCCGCCACGGCGATCGCGCCGATCGATCCGGTATCGATCTGGCCGTCGCTGATGGGTTCCCACAGGCTCCCGCAGGTCGTCGTTTTCCACACGCCGCCGCCCGTCGCGCCCATGTAGAAGGTGCACGGCTGTTGGCGCACGCCCGTGATGGCCGTGACCCGCCCGCCGCGGTGCGGCCCGATCGAACGGTAACGCAGTGCCTGAAATAGGGCCGGGTTGACGACGACGTTCGGGTCGCCCTGGGCCTGCGGGATGGCAACCAGGGCCAACACCACGGCCAGAACAGCGGCAAACCATCGCGTGGGCTGCATTCTCATCAGATCATCCTCTGTCGGCAGAATCGCGGGTCGATCCGGCGGAGTATAGCGCAGCGACAAGCCGCCGCGCTTGCCCGGGGCCCGGGCGGCCCCGATCGGGCTTCCGACCCGTGCCCGTGTCCGCTGAGGTGTCAGGATTCGGAATCTCGCATCAAGGAAGGATCCGGTCCAGCGCGGCCGCTGGCGTGAGGACGGAGAGCCGGCCCAGGCGGCGCCTGAACAGATGCCCGAAGTGGGTTCGGTCGCCCGTGACCAGGATGTCGGCCCCGCACGCCACGGCTGCGGCGAGAATCG
>JAPKZP010000382.1 GCA_026393735.1 Acidobacteriota bacterium | reverse complement strand
GCATCCGCGTCCGCTCGCCGCGTGGAAGACGTGGTGGTCCTCAAGGTTCTGGTGGCCCCCTCTGGTCGTGCGGAGGACGTGCAGGTGTTACGCGGATCCCAGAAGGACCCTGCGTTCGACGCCGCCGCCATGATCGCCGTTCGTCAGTGGGCCTTCACTCCAGCACGCAAGGGCGGACAGCCCGTGGCCTCCTGGTACAACGTGGGCGTGCCGTTCCAGCTTCCCCGGTGACGCCATGAACGACGCCGAACTCGACAGCCGACTGGCGGAACTTCTGGTGGGTTACGGGACGATCAGTCCTGTCCTGCTCGATCGAGCGCGCGAGATTCAGCGGACGCGTGAGACGACGCTCGGCCGGGCGCTGCTCGAGGTCCGCGTCATCACCCCGGAGACATTGAGCCGGCTGCTGGAGGAAATCACGGGCGCGCGGGCCGTCGACCCGTCCCTGATGACGATCTACCCGGACTTCGTCGACCGGATGAACACGCTCATCCCCGCGGACGTCGCCGAGGGGCTGCTGATCTTCCCCATCCAGACGGAGATCAACACCGTTCACGTGTGCGTCCTCAATCCGACCGATGCGACGACGCTGGCGGCCATCGAGGCGTTGTCGGGTTGTCACGTCGCGCCCAAGGTCGCGCACGAACTGGCCCTGACGACCGCGATCGAGACCCACTACCGGTCGCGGCTGGGCCATCCGCCGCGGCGCGCAACCGAGGAGGGCCGCAAGGCGCTCATCGACGCGTGCTACACCGGCCGGCTCGAGGAGCCGTTCCAGCAGCTGATCGACCCGGCGATCGCGCTCATCAACCGGCAGCGCGACGCCGTTATGCGCGGGGGCAAGGCCCTCGAGGATTTGATCCGCGAACCGGCGGTCATCCGCCTCGTGCACCAGATGATCTGCCGGGCCGTGCAGGCCAACGCCAGCGACATCCACGTCGAACCGCAGGCAGGGAAGCTGCGGGTCCGTGCGCGGCTCGACGGCGCGCTGCGGACGCTCTGGACGCTGCCGGAATCGGCGTCGTTGCCTGTTGTGTCCCGCCTCAAGGCCATGGCCGATCTGCCCATCGAGCCGGCGACGACGCCCCTCGACGGACGCATCAGTTACGACCTCATCTGGGGACGGCAGGTCGATTTCCGGTTCTCGCTGGTCCCTTCGGCCACGGGAGAGCGCGTGGTGCTGCGCGCGCTGGAGCGTTCGCGCGCACGCCGGAGCCTCGACCAGCTCGGATTCCAGCCGACCGTCTACACGCGGGTAAAGGAAGCGGCGGAACTGCCCAACGGCATCCTGCTCGTCACGGGCCCCACGGGCAGCGGCAAGACGACGACGCTGTACGCGCTGCTCGACACCCTGAACAGCGAAGACGTCTGCGTGCTGACGGCCGAGGATCCGGTCGAGTCGCGCATCGACGGGACCGGCCAGGTGCCGTGCGACGAGGCCCGCGGCGTGAGTTTCGCGAGCGCCCTGCGCAGTTTCCTCCGGCAAGACCCCGACGTCATCATGGTCGGCGAGATCCGCGACGTCGAGACGGCGGATATCGCCTTGAAGGCCGCGCTGACCGGGCACCTGGTGCTGTCGACGCTGCACACGAACGATGCGCCCGGCGCGATCATCCGGCTCATCAACATGAACCTCGAGCCCTTCGTGGTCGCATCCGCGTTGCGGCTGATCCTCGCGCAGCGGCTGATCCGGCGGTTGTGCCCGGACTGCAAGACGCCGGATGACCGCCCGGCGGCGGCCCTGGAGGCCTTAGGCCCCGGCGGTCCTGCGTTGGCGGGCGCGACGATCTTCAAGCCGGCTGGTTGTACGAAGTGCCTGCAGACGGGCTACCGCGGCCGCATCGCGATCCACGAGGCCTTGAAGATGACGCCGGCAATCGAGGAACTCGTGCTGACACGGGGGTCCGCGAGCGCCGTGCGGCAGGCAGCCCGCGAGTCGGGCATGCGTACGCTGCGCGAGAGCGCGCTGCTGCTCGTCGGCGACGGGATTACGTCCATCGACGAAGCGGTCGAGAACACGGTCGCGGAGGACAAGGCGTGACGAAGGTCCTGCTGGTCGAGGACGAGGCGAATTCGCGGGAAGTGTACAGCTGCCTGCTCGAACTCGACGGGCACGAGGTCGTGGCCGTGGAGACCGCCCCGGCGGCCATGGCGGCGATCGAGCGCGAGAGATTCGATGTGGCCCTGATCGACGTGGCCCTCGGCACTCAGGACGGGTTTTCGGTGCTGGCGCACCTGCGTCGCCATCAACCGGCCGTTCGTGCCATCATCATGACGGCGTATGATCTGCCTGATGCGTCGCGCCGGGCCCAGGCCGACGCCTTTCTGGCCAAGCCCCTGCAGTGGAGCGACGTCCGGGCCGCGATCGCCCACCGCCCATCGGAGCGACGGGCATCATGAGCGACGAAACTTCGGTCGTGCGCACGATCGGCCGGTACCACGCCGTGGACGAATTGGGCCGCGGCGGCATGGGTATCGTGTACCGAGGATTCGATCCGGTCATCGGCCGCACGGTCGCCCTCAAGACCATCGGGTTCGTCTCGGCGGATGCAGAAGCCAAGACTCTGCGTGAGCGCCTGTACCGTGAGGCGTCGGCGGCCGGCACCCTGACCCATCCGAACATCGTCACGGTCTACGACGTCATCGAAGACGGCGCGACGACG
>JAPKZP010000618.1 GCA_026393735.1 Acidobacteriota bacterium | reverse complement strand
CCGAAGCCTGGCACGACGAACTCCGCGGTCCGGGTGGGCGTCGTCGCCGTGGACTCGTCCACCACCACGTGGGTGAAGACCGAGGCCGATCCGCGCCAGCACTACATCCCGCACATCGAGTGGGCCGACGCGACGTCGCTCCTGCTGCAGCACATGAACCGGCTGCAGAACACAAACGACCTGCTGATTGCAGACGGGACCACCGGGGAGGTGCGGCGCCTGTTCCGCGATCAGTCGACGACGTGGCTCGACACGGGCGACCCGGTGGTCGCCATCTCAGAGGGCCGCGAGTTCACCTGGGTCAGCGTTCGCGGCGTCGCCGGACAACGCGACCGAGCGCTATCTCTACGCCGCGCCGCTGTCGGGACAGGGACGGGTCCAGCGCATCACGCCGGCGGGTCAGCCTGGAACGCATACCTACAACATCTCGCCGGACGCCCGGTGGGCCATCCACACGTGGTCGCGGTTCGACGTGCCGCCGCGCATCGAGGTCGTCAGCCTGCCCGACCATCGCGTCATCCGCACGCTCGTCGACAACGCCGCGCTGGCGGCGCGCGCCGCGCCGCTCGTCACACGGCCCGTGGAGTTCCTGAAGGTCGACATCGGGAACGGCGTCACGCTCGACGGGTTCCTCATCAAGCCGCGCAACTTCGACCCGGTGAAGAAGTACCCCGTACTGGTCAACGTGTACGGCGAGCCCGCGAGCACGACGGTGAATGACCGCTGGGGCGGGACCGGTGCGCTCTTCCACCGCGCGCTGGCCGACGAGGGCTACGTCGTCGTGTCGTTCGACAACCGCGGCACTCCGGCGCCGAAGGGTGCCGCCTGGCGCAAAGTCGTCTACGGCAGGGTGGGCGAGCTCTCGTCCAGGGAACAGGCGGCGGCCATCCGCGCGCTCGCGGCGGTCCGCGCCTATGTCGATGCGACGCGCGTGGCGATCTGGGGATGGAGCGGCGGCGGGTCGAACACGCTCAATGCCATGTTCAGGTACCCGGACGTCTACAAGGTCGGGATCTCGGTCGCGCCGGTGCCGGACCAGCGGCTGTACGACACGATCTACCAGGAGCGCTACATGGGCCTGCCGTCGGACAACGCTGCCGGCTACCGGGCCGGCTCACCCATCACCTTTGCGGAGGGGCTGCGCGGGGCGCTGCTGATCGTCCACGGCACGGGCGACGACAACGTCCACTACCAGGGTGTGGAACGGCTCATCAACCGGCTGGTGGAACTCGGCAAGCGGTTCGACGTGATGGTCTACCCCAACCGCAGTCACGCAATTTCGGAGGGCCCGGGAACGACAATCCACGTCCGCCGCCTCATCGCACGTTACCTGCTGGACCACCTGCCGCCGACGCGGTAGGACGCCCGTCTCGCACGCCGGGCTCAGCGCCCGGCCACGAACCAGTCGAAGTACTCGCGGAGCCTATCCGCCCAGTGTCCTCGAACAACGAAGTCCGGGCGGGGTCTTCGCTTTTTCCTTGCCACCGGTAAGCAGACGACGGTGACAGTCGTAAACAGACATAGTGGCAGCCCGGCTGCCTCGCCC
Source organism: Acidobacteriota bacterium (assembly GCA_026393735.1). Taxonomy (GTDB): domain Bacteria; phylum Acidobacteriota; class Vicinamibacteria; order Vicinamibacterales; family JAKQTR01; genus JAKQTR01. Next base: position 1,029 of record JAPKZP010000618.1, on the reverse strand, counting down.
CCCGTGTGCCTCTGCGCGCTGGCTCGTGGCTGGCGCCTGGGCTGGTTGTTCAACATTGGGCTTTGTTTTCATACACATCCACATGCTGCGTTCCAACAAACACCGTGCGCTGACACCCTTCGTTGCCCTGGTCGCGGCCGCCCTCCTGGTCGCGGCCGGGGCGTCCTCGACGAGCTGCAGCCGTTCGGCCGCGCCGGCAGGCCGTGGGGGTCCGCGCGACGGCGTCAGTGTCCGGGCGACGAATATTCAGCGCATTTCCGTCCAGCGCCAGGTGGAGTTGTCGGGCACGCTGATGTCGCTCGACCAGGCACGGGTTAGCGCCGAGGCGCCCGGCGTCGTACGCGACGTCCCCATCCAGATCGGCACCGAGGTGCGCCCTGGCGACGTGCTGGTCCAGCTCGACCCGCGGGAGTTGCAGTACGCGCTGGACAGGGCCGAAAGCTCGTTTCGCCAGACAGAGGCTCAACTCGGGATGACCCCTGGACAGGCGAACCCGCCCCCCGACGAGCAAATCGCGTCGGTGCGTTCGGCCGCTGCCACGCGGGACGACGCCCGATCGAACCTGGAACGGGTGCAGCGCCTGGTCGGCCGCGGCCTGCTGGCACCGGTGGAACTCGAGAACGCGCAGTCCAAGTTGAAGGTCGCGGAGGCCACCTACCAGTCGGCGTTCGACGGGGCGCGCTCGCTGAAGGCCAGCCTGCAGGACCGCCGTGCGTCGTGGGAACTGGCGAAGAAGAAGCTCGCCGACACTTCGATTCGGGCACCGGTCGCCGGCATCGTGTCGGACCGCCTGGTGCAGCCGGGTGAGTTCATCTCGACCAACACCGCCGTCGCGGTGGTCGTTCAGATTCACCCGCTGAAACTGCGGACGGCCCTTCAGGAACGCTACGCGGGCCTTATCGCGCCCACGCTGCCGGTGGAGTTCCGGGTGGAATCCTTCCCGACCGAGACGTTCAAGGGCAAGATCGCGCACGTGAGCCCCTCCGTCGACCAGGCGACGCGCACGTTTGTCGTCGAGGCGCTCGTCGA
>JAPKZP010000025.1 GCA_026393735.1 Acidobacteriota bacterium | reverse complement strand
CGGTTCTTGACGATCTTGTCTTCGTAGCGCCCCAGCCCGGTTTCCTCGTGGGCCGATTTGGCCAGCGCCTCCGCGTTCTCCCTCATCGTCGCGCGGATGGAGGCGAGGATGGCGGCCCTGGTCCTGATCGGAAGGGCCGCGAAGACCGGCTGCGCCGCCTTCGCCGCGCGGGCGGCGTCGTCGACGGTCGCGAAGATGCCCACCCCTGCGGCCGGGGCCTGGACCGGTGACGCCGACACCTGGCGCGCGTCGGCCGCCCGGGGCTTGCCGGACAGGTCCGCCGCGATCGTGCGCGCAATGGCCTCGATGTCCTGGTCGCTCAGTCGTGTCATCACTCCCCGCCCATCACCGCAGCCCGCGAATCGCGGGTGACCCTGCTACTTCTTGTACTTCGTCTGGCGTCCGACCTCCCAGGTGTCGACGATGGCCATGATGACTGCGTCGACCGGGCGGTTGTTCGTCGCCTGCGTCTGGCGTGCCGAACTGCCGGCCGCAACGAGCACGTACTCGCCGGGCCCCGCGCCGACGGCATCCGCGGCGACGACGAAGGAACCTGTTTCCTTGCCCTCGGCGTCGACGGGGCGCACCAGCATGAGCTTCAGCCCGTCGAGGGTCGGCTCCTTGCGTGACGCCACGACGGTTCCCACGACTTTCGCGAGTGTCATCGCGTGCCTCTCTCCTGGTCTGCCGCCGAGCGCCGCAGGCTCGGGCGGGCTGACGCGAACGGGCCGCGCCTGCGCGGATCCCGGAACCGTCGGCCTCTCCAGCGCGGCGCCGCGACAGGCTACTGCTGCGACTTGGCCTCGGCCGAGCGGCCGAGCGGCATCACCGTGTCGACATTGGCGTGCGGCCGGGCGATCACGTGCACGGTGACGACTTCACCGACGCGCGCCGCCGCGACCTGGCCGGCGTCCACCGCGGCTTTCACCGCCGCGACGTCGCCGCGCACGATGATCGACACGTATCCGCCGCCGGTCTTCTCGTAGGTCACCAGCTCGACCTTGGCCGCCTTCACCGCCGCGTCGGCCGCTTCCACCACTGCCGGAAAGGACCGGCACTCGATCATGCCCAGGGCTTCTGTCATCGCTGTTCTCCGTTCGTTGGTCACCGTCAGTTCTTGCTCTTCTTCGCCGGCTTCCCGCTGACCGACTCGATCGCCTGTTCCGCGGCGCGGTAGGCGACGTCGATGTCCCGTTCTTCGCCGCCGAGGTAGACGCGCCCGAAGCTGCCGAACGCCCGCACTTCGAGGATGTTGATGTTCGCGGCCTTCTCGGCCTCGTTCGCCGCCAGGGCGGCGTAGCCGGCCGGCGCGCACTCCATGACGTAGAGAGACTGTCCAGGCAGGATCATGTCGCCGTGGCGCGACCGGTTGATGAGCTGCGTGTGGTACGGCGAGATGTTGCGGATGACCTCGCTCGAGAAGATCTCGGGCTTGACGCGGTCTTCTTCGCGCAGGCCCAGCATCTCGAGGACCGCGCGGCCCGCGGCGCGCACGTCGGCCTGCGACTCCGAGTGCACCTCGAGCATCCCGTAGAGGCGCTCGATGATCAGCATGCCCGGCTTGACGTGCGTCGCCTTCAGCGCCACGTCGGTCACGCGCATGATGTCCATGCCCGGCGCGATCTCGACGAACAGCGACGCCTCGCCCGGCGTCGGCAGGAACCCCTGCGCGACCGATCCCAGGAACGACGCGTACTGCGGCTGCAGGCTGTCGAGAAACACGTAGCAGCGGAGTTCGGCCATGTCCCTATCCCTTCTGCGCCGTGCGCGCCCTGGCTTCTTCCACGATCTTCACGCTCGAGCTCGCGCCGATCCGCGTCGCGCCCGCCGCGATCATCCTGATTGCATCGTCGTAGGTGCGCACGCCGCCGGACGCCTTCACGCCGAGTTTCTTCGGGGCGACCGTCTTCGCCATGAGGGCGATGTCCTCGGCCGTGGCCCCGCCGCTCGAGAAGCCGGTCGAGGTCTTCACGTAGTCGGCGCCGGCGTTCATGCTCAACTGGCACGCCAGGATCTTCTCCTCGTCGGTGAGGAGCGCGGTTTCGAAGATCACCTTGCTGAGCGCGCGGGCGTCCCTGCAGGCCTCGACGACGGCGCGGATGTCGCGCAGGACGAGGGCGTCATCCTTGCTCTTGAGCGCACCGATGTTGATGACCATGTCGATCTCGTTCGCGCCTTCCCGGATCGCCTTGCGCGCCTCGAGCGCCTTGATCTCCGGTGATTGGGCGCCGAGCGGGAAGCCCACGACACAGCAGAGCTTGACCGGGGAGCCGCGCAGGAGCGTCTTGCACTGCGCGACGTTGGTCGGGTTCACGCAGACCGAGTAGAAGCCGTATTGCCGCGCCTCGCCGCAGAGTTTCTCGATGTCCGCCGGGGTCGCTTCCGGCTTCAGGAGCGTGTGATCGATCATGCGCGCAAGCGCGTCGGGCGCAATCCCGGGCGCACTGGCGACAGGGGTGGCTCCCTGCGCAATCAGTTCACGGACGCGATCCGCAATCCGCTGAAGGTCTTCAGCCGAGAGTTCCACGTGGCCTCCGGACCCGCCGGCCATCAGCGCCCTGCGCTCGACGTCGTGGATCATGTCCACGCGGCGGCGGTGCCGTTTGGCCGTACAGGCGGTCGTCAGGAAGATGTCGACGATCGCGCGCGCCTGCTCGAGAGTCACCTGGCCCGCGCCGAGCGTGAGCACGTTGGCGTCGTTGTGCTCGCGGCTGTTGCG
>JAPKZP010000671.1 GCA_026393735.1 Acidobacteriota bacterium | reverse complement strand
TGCCGTCGTCATCGATGATCGCAGCCCGCGCCTCCAGTACAAGCTGGGCCTTGCGCTGTATCGTTCTGGCGACGCCCGGGCGGGCATCGAACCCCTGCGCAAGGCCGTCAGCCTCGATCCCCGTCTCGCCGAGGCGCACTACGTCCTCGGTCTTTGCCTCAAGGAGCAACACCTCGACGGCGACGCGATGCGGGCCTTCGAAGACGCCGTTCGGATTTCGCCCGCGCTCTCCGCGCCTCGCGAGGAGTTGGCGGGGCTGTACCGCAATCTCGGGCGAGCACACGAGGCCCTCGATCAACTGGAGGCACTCGCGGAACTCGAGCCCAGCCGTCCGGAACGGCAGGCGGCGGTCGGCCTGGCCCATGCCCGAGCGGGGCACGCGGACCTCGCCGTGGGCGTGCTGGGACGCGCGGCTGAACGCTACTCCGACAATGCCGTGATCTACCTCACACTCGGACGGGTGTGGCTCGAATCGGCCGAACCACGCCGTGACCGCGTAGGCCTCCGGAAGGCCCTCGAAGCGCTCGAACCCCTGACGCGCGGCCCCCGCACGTCGGGTGATGCGCTGGCGCTGTACGGTCGCACGCTGGTCGTCTCCGGCGATCTGCTGCGCGGAGAGGAGGCGCTCAAGCAGGCGGCCGATGTGCTCCCTGTGTCTCTCGATACGCTGCTGTGGCTGGCCGATGCTGCGGAGCGGCTGGGGCATTTCCCGCTGGTGCGGACGTCGCTCGAGCGCTGGGCATCACTCGCCCAGGAGTCGAACCCCAACCTGCCGGCCGTGCACGAGCGGATTGGTGACCTCTCGGCCCGCGCCGGCGACCAGCGTGCGGCCATCAGGGCCTGGCGCCTCGCGCTCGGCCCCTCCCCGTCGTCGTCGCTGCTCGTGCGGCTCGCGACGGCTGAACTGGCGACGGGAGAGACCGCCGCCGCACGCAGCACAGTTGCGCGTGGTCTCGGACGAGACCCCCGCCAACCGGCTCTTCTCGCCCTCCAACAGCGGGTCCAGTAAAGGCGTCACGAGACGCACGGGTCCGGCGGGCGAGTTTCGTCGATCCCGAGCCTCGCCATCAGCTTGCTCAATCCCTGGCGCGAGACGCCGAGCGCCGCCGCCGTCTGCGATCGGCGCCCGCCCGTCCTGGCCAGCGTGGCCCGAACGAAGCGTTCTTCAAAACGACGCCGCGCCATCACGAGCGTCGTACAGGCCGGTGACCCGTCGGGCGCGGCGCGCGCGATGACGCCCGGCAGCAGCGCCGGCCCCACGCGCCCGTGCCGGGGCGCTTGCACCGCCAGTGCTGCGAGAACGTTTTGGAGTTCCCGGACATTGCCCGGCCAGTCGTAGCGGGCCAGCGTGGCCACCGTGGCGGGCGCCAGAATCGCGTGCCCGCCGGTCCGGCCCATGGCCTCCTTCCAGAAACGGTGCACCAGTTCCGGGACATCTTCCGGCCTGTCGCGCAGGGGCGGCACCTCGATGCGTACAACGTCGAGGCGGAACAACAGGTCATGCCGGAAGCGTCCCGCGCGGACATCCTCGTGGAGGGCGCGGTTGGTCGCCGCGACGATGCGGGCGTCGACGCGGCGGGGGTGATTCTCGCCGATGCGGCGGATCTCGCCTTCCTGGATCACGCGCAGCAGTTTGGCCTGCACGCGAGCCGAGAGTTCACTGACCTCGTCGAGGAACAGCGTGCCTGCGTCGGCCTCCTCGAACAGGCCCACGCGATCTGACGTGGCGCCCGTGAAGGCGCCCCGCGTGTGGCCGAACAGTTCGCTCTCGAAGAGATCGTCACTGAGCGCTGCGCAGTTGACCGCGCAGAAGCGCCGGCCCTTCCGGGGCGAGGCCGCGTGGACGGCTCGTGCGATGAGTTCCTTGCCGGTGCCGCTCTCCCCCTGCACCAGCACCGGGTACGGTGCTGCGGCCGCGCGTGCGACGTGCTGGCGCAACTCCCCCATCACGACACTGCCGCCGGACAACTCGCCAATTGGACCGGGTGCCGGCGCGGCCACGCGGTGGTCGTCCGCCAGCACGCGCAGGGCCGGAGCCAGGGCGGATGCGGCAGCCGAGAGCAGCCACCGGACGCGCTCCGCGTGCAGCACGGCGTCGGCAGGCCAGCGGACGGCGAGACCGCCTACGTCCGTTCCCCCGCAACGAACCCGTGCCGCGGCCTCGATTCCCGCGCAGGTGGATTCCGGGCCGACCGTGTCGAGCCCTCCGCCGCAGCGGTCGACGAGCGC
>JAPKZP010000102.1 GCA_026393735.1 Acidobacteriota bacterium | reverse complement strand
CTGCCCGTCGAGAAGTTCGCGAGATTCGCCAACCCCGGGCTCGAGCCGGCTTCGATCGTGTAGGCCGTCGGTGCGCCGCCCGTTGTCTCGTCGCCGGGCATCTCGTCGACGTCATCCGGGGTGGTGGCCGACCCGACCGAGGGCGCGGTCCACGTGAGCGCGATGTTCGATCCCGACGCCGAGGCGGTCAGGCCGGTCGGCGCGCCGGGCGCCCGGGTGCCCCCCTGGAGTTGTTCGTCGGCGCCCATATCCGCCAGGGCCCCCACGATCCGCGGGTCCCCCTCAAAATCTGTGAGCGGAAGACCTCGATTGATCCCGCCGTCGATGACCGGGGAGGAGGAGGCCAGATGAAAATCGCCATTCGCCGCGTTGACGAACTGTGGATCCGTGTTCACGACGCCAGCGCCGGGCCGGTAGACGGCGCCACTCCCCGTGACACGACCGATATCCGCATGATCCACGTCAAAGATGACGTTCCGAGCACTATCTATGTCGCTCTGGGCGTTCCCCCAGAAGATGCTGTTGTACGCATGGGCCGTCAGCGTCGCCGTGCCGTTCGTCAGCACATCGATGCCATACCCGTTGTATCGTCCACCATTCGCATTACGGCTGATCGTGGCGTTGATGAACCTCCAGCGAGCCGTGCCGCTGTCGGTCATCTGGCTGTAGATGCCGCTGGCCTGATTGGCTCCAATCACCGTATTCGCGATCGTTCGATCTGCTGTGCTGGTGCCCCAATTGAACATGTTCAGCACACTTCCCGAACTGAATGTCGACGAGGAGTTGGTAATAGAACAATTGAGAATACTCGTCCTCATCACGGCGCTGCCCGAGGCAAGGAAATTCACGGCTCCGAAGAAGCCGTTGCCACGAACAAAACGCAGCCCATCGAGAACGACGGTGGATTCGCCGGAGCCCGGGGAGAAGTACAGGATCTCGTCACGCATTGCCCCGTCGAACTCCGTCGGGTACAGGCGCAGGTCACGCTGTCTGAAATCCGGACTCCAGCCTCCTTGGATCATGACCACTTTCGTGCCACTGGCCACGTAATTAACCAGATAGGAACCTCCGGCGACACGAATCACCGTGCCGCGGGCGGCCGCATTGAGGGCCGTCGCTACACTCGTGTAGTTCGCGCCAGTCGCCCCCACCGTCTTGACCAGTGGTGTCGCCGGACTGCGCGGGTCACTCCCGAGCTGATACTCAAAGAGATTAGCCACCCCATCACCATCAGGGTCACGCCAGGCGTCGTCGGGATCGCCGGGATTCAAACCCTGTGCGGTCTCCCACGCGTCAGGCATGCCATCGTCATCCGCGTCCGCAGGGAGCGCTTGCGCCGGAAGCGGTGGAGTTGCCGGAGCATCCCCGAGCGCGCTGTACTGCCGAGCCCGCTCGATGTCCTGCTGCTTCAGTGCTTCGGGAGACAGAGGAGGTTGAGCAGAGGCGGGGACACACAACAACAGCCAGCACACACACAGAGCGCATGTGCGGACCATCCAGCGCTTCATGTTCCTGTCTGCGGAGCGCAGACGTGTCGACCGTGGCCATCTTGATTCACACATGCTCATACACCTCGTGTCGGACAGGAGGGAGACGTGGCAACTCGAGAGTGGTGCGCCCGGCCCCCGCTACTTCGCCCAGGGATACGGCCCGGGCATCTTGACGCCCTTCGCTTCTAGCAGCAGCTCCATGATCCGCTGCCACGATTCCCAGCTCGTGGTCCGTCGATAGACGTTGTTCGTCTTGTGCGCGATGACGAGCTGCTCCGCCGGAAGCACGGTGATCCACTGCCCCACGGCGCCCCTGGCCGTGTAGGCGCCCTTGAAGGGCCCCACCGTTCGCGGGCCGTCCCAGACCCACCACATGTAGCCGTACCCGAAGTAGCCGTCCCGGCGTTCGATGGGGTTCATCTGACCGAGCGGCGTGACGACGCTGACAATCCGCCGGGCCCAGTCCCTCGAGATCACCTGTGTTCCGTTCCACGCACCCTCGTGCAGCATCAGATAGCCGATGCGCGCCATGTCGCGGGTCGAAAACCAGATCGGGTAGGCCGGGTACTTCGACACAGTCAGGTCGCCCTCTTTGTGCTGCACCTTCCGGTCCCAGTCTTCGAACTGCAGGGGGATGGCGAGCTGCGCCTGAATCTCGTCGTAGATGCTCCGCTTCGTGAGTTGCTCGAACACGTAACCGGCGGCGTTGAAGTCCCAGTTCGAGTAGAGCATGTAGGAGCCGGGCTTCTGCGAGCCCCTCGGCGGCGCCTTCGCAAGGTCGTCGCCGGAATACGAGGCCGGATGATACACACCCGAGCGCGCCGTGATGAGGTCGCCGATGGTGGCCTGCTTCTCGATCGGCAGCAGACCGCCGATGTCGTCCATTCCGAGGTCCGTAAGCGTCGTGTTCAGCTTGATGGTGCCGTTCTCCACCCAGTAGCCGTAG
>JAPKZP010000664.1 GCA_026393735.1 Acidobacteriota bacterium | reverse complement strand
GCTTCAGGAACGACTGACGCAGGCAGGCTTCCCTGACGGCCCCGAGGCGCCGGAGCGACGCGATCGCGGCGGCATTCCCCGCGCTGGTTCGTGCCTCCAGCCGGTGTGCGCCAAGCGTATCGAAGACAAACGGGGTGATCAGACTCGTCACCTCTTCGGCGATGCCGGTTCCGCGACTCGCTCGCGCCAGACCGATTCCCCACTCGGCCACGGTGAAGCGCGGCGCAAGGCTGCGGACCTGAATCAGACCGACGGGACGAGGACTGCCGTTTGCGAGGATCGCAAAACAGGCGGCTCGTCCGTCGACGCGCTGGCGTCTGGCCCATGCGATGTAGTGCTGGAACATCTCGGCCGTGGTTGGCGGCGGCTCGATGCACGCCTCGATGTCGGCGGGCTCCAGGACACGAAGCAGGGCCTCGCCATCCTCGTGCTCAATCTCGCGAAGCGTGACCGTCGAGCCGGTCAGCACGGGCAACGCGGACGACCACGGTGACAGCCCCTCGAATGGCTCGACGTCGGCCGGCGCCGGCGTTGATTCGGCCACCGGGCCGCCGGCGGGCCCGCGCGCCGGCGATCGAAGCGAGTTGGACTGCCAGTCGGCGCGGAGCATGGACCAGATGGTCTGATCCGCGAAACCTTCCCGCACCTGACAGGCCTCACGCAGCAGCCCCTCTGCCACACAACCGAGACCGCGCAGGACGGCTTCATCGTCGCTCGTGAGCGATCGGCATTCCAGGCGGTGGAGGCAGGTGTCGCGAAACGCGAAGTCCAGGACGTACTCGAGGCTCGCGATCGGAAGGCCTGAACAGCGGAAGGCCTCGGCGAACAGGAACTGGCACTCCGCGATGTGGAACTTGAGTTCGAGGCGGCGAACCAGGATCAGGCCAACCAACTCCGATGTCTTCTCGCGCGTCACCGCGTAGGAGACGCCCAGGCCGGCGGATCGGTCGGCCAGCAACCGCTGAACGAAGCGGACCCAGCCGGTCGTCGACGCCGGCGCGCGCGGCGTGAGCCGCCAGACGGTGTCGCGGGTGACGAGATCTGCCAGGTGCCTCGCATCACCCTCGGTGGGCTCGCGCAGGGACAGTCCTTCACCTGAGAGTGTCGGCAGGCCCAGGCGCCAGCTCTGTGCCGGCGAGCCTGCGTCCAGCGCGCCAAGGTCACGAGTGGCGGAATGCGCCCGACGCGGATCTCGAACGAAGCGCGGGTCGTCCTGGCGAGCCGTCGCTGCGCTCCGCATCCCGGCCGGTTCGATGCGGGCGATTCTGCCGTTCATCCCCGCGCTCCCTGGTGCGTCTTCATGCTCGTTCGTATTGGTGCGCTTGCCGCAGGACGGGCCGGCGGCGGGGGCCGCCGGCCCACGCCGCCAGTCGCCGTGCACCCGAATCAAGAGCAAAATCCCGACCAGTGTGACTCGTCGCGTCGCTCGCGAGGAATTGTCGGGTTCTTCGAAGGATTTCGGCAGATCGGCATCGAAACGTCCGGGCGTCGACGAATCGACCCGTGCCTCATGGCGAGGCAGTTGTCCCGGAACAAGGCACGACGAGCACGCTCGCCTGGCGTTGTGAGTGGCTGGATGGGGGGTGGTCGGAAGGCTACGACTGGTGCCGCTTCCCGTCGTCCAGGATGAGGCAGGCCAGCGCCGGGAGCAGCACCAGCGCGCCGACCATGTTCATCACGAACAGGAACGCCAGCAGCAGGCCCATGTCCGCCTGGAACTTGAGCGGCGAGAACATCCAGGTCGCCAGGCCCGTCGCCAGGATCAGGCCGGTGAAGAACACGCCGTTGCCCGTGACTTCGAGCGTCTTGAAGTACGCCTCGCGCAACGAATCCCCCGCCTGGTAGTAGGTGCGGAAGCGGCTGTAGAGGTAGATGCCGTAGTCCACGCCGACGCCGACACCCAGCGCCGCCACGGGCAGCGTGTTGACCTTCAGCCCGATCTCGAGGACCGTCATCAGCGCGTAGGACAGCAGCGACACGAGACCCAGCGGAATCAGGATGCACAACACGCCGCGCACGGACCTGAACCCCTGCAGGCAGAGCACGATGACCGCCCCGAAGACGCACAGCATGATCGGCCACTGCGCCGCAGCCACCGCTTCGTTCGTCGCCGCCATCACCCCGACGTTGCCCGTGGCCAGCTTGAAGGAGACGTCCTTGTTTCCGTGATTCGCCTCGAACTGCTTCACCGCGGCCACGATCTGCTCGATGGTCTGCGCCTTGTGATCGCGGGTGAAGAGCATGACGGGCATCACGCTGCAGTCGGCGTTCAGCAGCCCGCTCGAGGTCGGCACGTAGGTCACCGACTGGGTCAGCACCGACTGGTTCCTGGCGAGGACGCGCCACTTCGGCGATCCCTCGTTCCAGCCGGCGTTCAGCGTCTTCGCGATCCCGGGCAGGTCCACCGCGGACTGGACGCCGGGCAGGTTCACCATGCGCCACGAGAACTCGTCGATGGTCGCCATGACGGCGTAGTCGACGCACGCCTGCGGCTTCGTCTCGGCGATCACGTTCAGCACGTCGACGCCGATCGAGAACTTCGATGTGACCACCGCCGTGTCGGTGTTGTAGCGCGAGGTCGACCGCAGCTCCGGCACGCCCTTGTGCAGGTCCCCAATCTGGACCTGTCCGCCCTTCCAGGCACCGAAGACGCCCAGCAACAGAGCCAGGCTCACGATCACGATCGCCGGCTTCCGATCGGTCACCGCCGCGAACCGCCGCCAGAGCGGCTCCAGGTGGCGGGCACGGCGGTGCAGGCGTTCCGGGTAGCCGGCATCGAAATGGACGTACGACAGCGCGACCGGCAGCAGCACGAGGTTCGTCAGGATGATGGCCGCCACGCCGATGCCCGCCGCGATGGCGATCTCCTGGATGACCCGGATCTGGATGAACAGAATGGTGACGAAGCCGACGACATCCGTGGCCAGCGCAGCCCACCCCGGCAGGAGCAGGCGGCGGAAGCTGTTACGCGCCGCCGTCATG
>JAPKZP010000008.1 GCA_026393735.1 Acidobacteriota bacterium | reverse complement strand
GGTGCCGCGATCGACGGCGTCGCGCGTCGACGACATGCTCGCACAGTCCGAGCGCGACCGGGCCGGCGTGCTGGACGCGAATCGCGCGGGCGATCCCGAGCCGGCCAGGGCGGATCCGGTCGCCGGCGCGGGGATGCCGGTTGCGATGCCCGAGTCCGAGTTGACTCATGCGCGCGGGAGTCTTGCAGCGCTGCTGGGTGTGATGAATTCCCTTCGCAGCATGCCGGGCCGCAAGGCGGTTGCCTTTCTGTCCGCGGGCGTGCCCCGGCCCGATCCGTCGCAGGTCGCGGATGTCGTCGCGGCTGCTGCCTCGGCGCACGCAGTCATCTACACGTTCGAGCTCCAGGGCTCTCCCGACGACCCGCGCACGACCCTCGACACGGCGCCGCTGCAGGCGCTTGCCAGGAACACGGGAGGCCTCTTCGTCACCCTCGGCCGGAACGCGGACCGCACGATGGATCGAACGGTGACTGACCTGGCCGCGTGCTTCACCGTGGGCCTGCAGCCGGCGGAGGGTGACGGGAGCGCCAAACCGCGCACCCTCCGCGTGAGCACGTCACGAAAAGACGTCACCGTGCGGTCGGCGGCGTGGCTTGTGGCGGCAACCGAGGCGGAGGAGGTCATCCCGGTCCCTCCGGTCTCGATCTCCGGTGCGGCGCCGCCGGACGCGCCCACGGTGCCTGCCGGCGCGCCGCCCTCTCGCGCCGACGCACGATCGCCGCGCGACGCCGAGCTCCAGGTCGCGCTCGGGCGCGTGTTCGATTATGTCGAGGCATACGAACGCGAGTACTCGGTGCTCGTGGCCGAGGAAGAGTACCGGCAGAACGCCGACCGCAAGAGCGTGCGGCTGCGATCGGACCTGCTGTTCGTGAAGCCCGAGACCAGCGACACCTGGATATCTTTCCGGGACGTGTTCGAGGTCGACGGCACAGCGGTCCGCGATCGGGAGGATCGGCTGAAGCGGCTGTTCCTCGAGCCCGGGATCGAGGCCGGGGCGCAGCTCACGATGATCAAGGACGAGAGCGCGCGGTACAACATCGGGCCGTTCGAGCGGAACATCAACGTGCCGCAGTTTCCTCTCAAGATCCTGAACGCATCGAACCGCGACCGCTTCCACTTCAGACTGGCCGGCAGGACGGACACGGCCGGCGTCCAGGTGTGGCGTATCGATTTCAAGGAGACTGCGCGGCCGACGCTTGTCACGGATCTTTCCGACAGGGATGTGCCGACCGCCGGCTGGTTCACCGTCGAGCAGGGCAGCGGGGCGATTGTCGAGACCGGCCTCAAGTTCGATGAGGGCGCCTACACGGCCGTGATTGTCGTCCAGTACCGGCTGGACCAGAATTTGGGCATGTGGGTGCCCGCGCGGATGACCGAGGACTACCGCATCCTGCGCCAGAGGGGCCCCGGCGCCTTTGGCGCGGCGTACGTGACGGCGCTCGACGGGACGGCGACCTACACGAAGTACCGCCGGTTCCAGGTGAAGACGGAAGAGACTGTGACCGTTCCAAAGAAACACTGACACTGTCGATGGTGAGGAGGCAGCCGTGAAGGTATTCCGAGGCGTGAACCTGATTGCCCTCTTGATGATCGTGGCGATGGCCGCCATGCTGGCCGCGCAGGCGACGCAGACCGCTCCGCCCAAGCCCGCCCCTGCGCAGGCGCCGAGCGCGCAGGCGCCTGTCGCGCCGGGACAGGCCGCGGCGCCGGCCAGGGCGCCACGGCAGAGTCCGCGCCTGCAGGCGCCGATGGACCCCGACCGGGCGCGTCAGCTGTACGTGTCGAAAGACCCGAAGGATCAGTCGATAGGCACCGACTACCAGCGCGACATCGACGCGCGCACGGCGGCCGAGGCGCGCTATCCCGAGCTCTGCAAGGGCATCATCGACTTCAAGAAGGTGTCGTACCGCAGCAGCGTAGGCGATCTCGACATTCCCGCCTACCTCTTCCAGCCGCTCGAGAAGCGCGGCGCAAAGGGGCACGCGGCGCTCGTGTGGGTGCACGGCGGCGTGCACGGGAACTGGGGCATCACGATGTTCCCGTTCGTGAAGGAGGCCGTCGCGCGCGGCTACGTGGTCATCGCGCCCGACTACCGCGGCAGCACGGGCTACGGCGAAGCGTACCACCAGGCCATCGATTACGGCGGCTACGAGGTTGACGATGCGATCTCGGCCGTGGAGTACTTGAAGACGCTGCCGCACGTCGACCCCGCGCGCATCGGGATGATGGGCTGGAGCCACGGCGGCTACATCACGCTGATGTCGCTGTTCCGCGAGAAACATCCGTTCGCGGCGGGCGCCGCAATCGTCCCCGTGACGAACCTCCTGTTCCGGCTGTCGTTGAAGGGGCCGTCGTACCAGTGGGACTTCGCCACGCAGAAGCGCATCCAGGGACTGCCCTTCGAGAAGCCGGATATCTACATCGAGCGGTCCCCGCTCTATCACGTGGACAAGCTGAAGGTGCCGCTGCTCGTGCACGTGGCGACGAACGACCTGGACGTGAACTACGTGGAGGATCAGCAGATCGTGGACGCCCTGCGGTCGCGCAAGCCCGACCTGGCGGAAACCAGGACGTACATCGATCCGCCGACATGGGGCCCGAGCGGCGGGCACGCGTTCAGCCGCCGGGTGGACCCGAAGACGCTCGAGCGCGTGGACTCGCCCGAGCAGATCGACTCGTGGAACCGCACATGGGTGTTCTTCGAGTGGGTGCTGCGCCCCTACGAGGATCGGTCGAAGCCGATCGTGCAGAAGTAGCCCAGACAGGGGTCGGGACGAATTTCAATAACTGCACACGTGACAATTACAGAACTGTAAGACATGGGCGTTGATAACAGTTTTGTAATTGGCGCCGAGCTCTTTGCGAAAACCGTCCCGACCCCTGCTGCCCCTGCTGATCAGGACCAGCAGAAACGCGATTCGGTCTAGCCCAGCATCCCGATCGCGGCGCGGTTCTGATCGTTGACGATGGCGCGGCCCTCGGCCCTGTACAGATCGTCGATGCGGCCCCGGTAGTGCTCGACGATCTTCCCGCGCACCATCTTCATGGTCGAGTTGAGTCTGTGGTTCTGCTCCGTGAAGGGCTCGGCTACGACGGCGATTGCCGCGGGCAGCCAGCGGCGGGGAAAGTCCCCGGCGAATTCGCCGCCCTCGCGGTACTTGCCCACCTCGCCCTCCAGGAGCCGAAGGACGGCGTCCTGACCGTCAACCGCGCGGGCCGACATCCCACGCTTCTTCAGCCAGCCCAGCACGGCCTCCTTGGACGGGACGAGCAGCGCGGTCGTGTACGGCGACTGACTGTTGTAGAGCATCAGCTGCTCGATGTACGGGGAACGCTCGGTGATGGCCTCCTCGATCTGCTCGGGGCTGTACTTCTCGCCGTCATCCGCGATGAGGAGGCTCTTGACCCGCCCGAGGACGTACAGATATCCGTCCTCGTCCAGGTAGCCGAGGTCGCCGGTGTACAGCCAGCCCGCGCGCAAGACGTCGGCCGTCGCAGTCTCGTTTCTCCAGTAACCGGCCATCACGTTCTCGCCGCGGACGACGATTTCGCCGCGGGCGCCGGCGGGAAGCTGATTCCCGGCGGTGTCGCAGATCCGGACCTCCTGGTCCGGCAGGACGCGGCCCGACGATCCGAGCTTGTGCTGTGTCAGGGTATTGCCCGAGATGACAGGCGCCGCCTCGGTCAGGCCGTACCCCTGGAGCATGGGGATCCCGATGGCGTAGAAGAAGCGCTGCAGCTCGACGTCGAGCAGCGCGCCGCCGCCGACGATGAATCTCAGCCGGCCGCCGAAATTCGCCCTGATCTTCCTGAACAGCAGCCTGTCGTACAACGCCAGAAGCGGCTTCACGAGCGCCTGGATCCCGGCGCCCCTGTTCCAGCCTTCGGCGTTGTACGCGTAGGCGGTCTTCAGGGCTCTCGCGAACAGGGCTTCGGTCAGGGGACCTTTCTCGCGCACGCCCTTCTCGATGCTCTTGCGGAAGTTCTTCGCCAGCGCCGGCACGCTCAGGAAGATTGTCGGCCGCGTGTCCCGGATGTTCACGGGGATGTTCTTGATCGTCTCCACCGGCGACTTGCCCGCCTGGACCGAGGCGAGCGCCGCGCCGCTCATCATCATCATGTAGATGCCGCACGTGTGGCCGAAGGCATGGTCCCAGGGCAGGACGTTGAGCAGGACCCAGTCCGCCTGCGGCTGGCTCATGGCCACGCCCTGTTCGACATTGGCCGTGTAGTTCCGGTGCGTGAGGACAATGCCCTTGGGATCGGCCGTGGTTCCGGACGTGTAGCAGATGTTGGCGTTGTCGCCTTCGGCGACCGACTGCCATCGCGCCTCGAACGCGGCGCGATCGTCGGCGAGGAAGGCCTGTCCCGCGCTGGACACCATGGCTGCCGATCGCTCGTCCGCT
>JAPKZP010000153.1 GCA_026393735.1 Acidobacteriota bacterium | reverse complement strand
GGTCCGGCCGTTGCCGCTGCGGTCTGGCCAACTCGACACGGCCGACCCGTCCGCCTGGCTGAGCACGCCGGCGTCCATCCACAGTTCCAGCGAGGAGGCGCCATCGGTCGTGCCGATCCCGCCCGGCCCCGTGCCGCCGGTGATTACCGTCGCCGGGGCGGTAACCGTCAAAACCGCCACCGCGCTTGTCGCCGCGTTTAGCACGTTGCTTACTATGCAACGGTAATTGCCGGCGTCGCCGGCTGTCACCGATACGATTGTGTAGGTTGCGTTTGTTGCCAAGGCAATATTTACGGAATTTGATTGCCACTGGTAATACAGCGGCATTGTGCCGGAAGCGCTTACCGTGAAGCTTGCGGAAGTGCCCGGATTGTTGGTCCGGGACTGCGGATCGGCCGTGATTGTCGCCGGGCCGGGGGTCTCCGGTTCATCCGCCCCGAGCGTGTAATAGCCATCCGCCAATTGCGCGGCCGGCACGCTGAAGCTGATCCGGTCGCCCATCACCGTGGCGGTCAAAGCCAGCGAGGTCCATGAGTCCGCGAACGTCGCGCGATAGCGCAGTTTGTAAAACGTATACGGCAGAGCCGAGGCGCCCGCGTCGCTGATGTCGAAGGTCATGTTCACATCCACACTGCCCGTCACATCCACGTACCAATCCTGTCCCCAATGGAATCCCGTTGTGTCCTGTACGTTGGTGGCCGGGGCCCCGTTGTGTCCGGCCATGACCCATTCCCCGGTGTCCAGCGTACCGTTGGTCGCGGAGAGGCCGAAGCCCGCCGCACCACTGCTCGTCACTTTCTCCCCGCCGAGGTTGCCGATGCCGAACACGTCGGTGTCGTAGTCGCCCTTGGCAGGGTTGTCGCCGGCATACACATCCAGTGCGCCACCGCCGGTGTTCTGCGTCAGCGCGTACTTGGCGCTGAGGTAGTTCTCGATGATCGTCCGCTCCGCGGCGTTCAACGCGCGGCCATGCGCGATCAGTTCGGCGGCATCGCCGATAAGAACCGAGGTAGTCGTGTTGACCCGGAACACATTGAAACTACTGGAGGCGGCCATGGCCGACACCGTAGTGCCCGTGACGCATAGTGTCCCATCCTCGTAGAATGCCTGCCGTGGCGTTCCGTTGGTGCGCGTGTAAAAAGAGAGGATGTCCCAATCGCCCACGCTCTCGTAGTTGATGCCCGAGGGGTAGAAGCGGTAGCGGACGGGGGTCCAATCTGCGGCAACATACAGGTCGAAGGTATAGTCGGCGGTGGTGCACAGGATTCCCTGATACCGTCCGGGCTTGTTGGTCGCTTGCACGACGGCGAAGGCGGTGAAGCCCCCGTCGGCGGAGTCCAGTGTCGCGAAGCCGCCGCTGAAATAGCGGTCCGTGCCGTCATCCGGGGAACGCACCACCGGCCGGCCGTTGATCACATTGGCACGGTACTGGGGCTGGTTGGCGGGGGTGGCTTGCACCTGGGTCCTGAAGATGCCGCTGCGGTCGGGCCAACTCGACACTCCCGATCCTTCCGCCTGGCTGAGTGCGCCGGCGTCCAGCCACAGTTCCAGAGAGGAGGCGCCGTCGGTTGTGCCAATCCCGCCCGGGCCCGTACCGCCGGTCGGTGTCGTGTTGTATGCCCCGAGCGGAAAGATTTCGGACTCCACGCCCAGGCGGCTCTTCAGTTGGAACTGGTTGGGGGGAAGAGCCATGGCCAGTGTATTGCTTTCCGCAAAGGGCGCCCACGCGGTAAAACTGCCGTCCGCGGAACCGAGGCGCACCTCGGCCGGCTGGCCGCGGGCGTTCGTGAGGCAAAGCGTGGCGTTGCCGGCCGCATAGCTGAAACTGACGACCTCGGCCTTGGAGAGCCCGGCCTGGATCTTGAAAAAATAGACTTTATTGTCGGTTGCAGGATCCACTACAGATGCGGTAAACGAGCCTACGATGCAACCGTCGGCCGTCAGCTCCCGAGCTCCGCCGACCGCATAGGGTGGCCACGTTGTGCTCCCGTAAGGAGCTTTGCTCACGGCATAGTCATACCAGGTCAGGCCGTTGTCGTCGCTGGCCAGACATGCAAGGTGATTGCTCTGCACGGAGGTGCAGTAGAGCGGCGCG
>JAPKZP010000722.1 GCA_026393735.1 Acidobacteriota bacterium | reverse complement strand
TACGAACAGCCAAGCGGTCGCGAGTAACAGCCCCACATGGAGCACCTTGAACGACAACGTATGGTCCGCCGGCGAGAGATCCATGAGCCACTTGACCTGTGCCAGGTACAGCGGCCGGAAGAACGCGCCGGAGTCGGAGTGCTGCCACCCGAACACCCAGCCGGACTGGGCGGAGAGGCTGTCGAGCATCAGCAGCAAGCTGTCCGATACCTGAAGGGGCATGCGCCAGACGAGCCACGCTGCGCCGAGCCCAAACGTCAGCCCGGTCGCGACGGCAAACCGCCGCCATGCCCGGCCGGTGATGGTTCCGGGATGCGCTGCTGCCGCAGACTTTTCAATCGTCATGGCTCCGACTTCACGCTCCGGTGTCGCGCGCGACTTCACGACGGTCCGGACTGCTTCTCCATCACCAGCACGCGGCCCTTGTTGAGCCAGTCCATCCGCGCCTCGAGGTCGGGCCTGGACCGGCAGCCCGCCAGCACGAACATCAGGCGGAGGAAGTCTTTGTTGAGCAGCGTGATGTGCGTGGGATCCACGTCGAACTGGGTCGTGAAGTCGACCAGGCTGGCCGGCTCCGGATGGAAGCGCGTCGTGCAGTAGACGAACCGGGACGTCATGCGGACCATGTTCTCCACGGTACGTTTCACCTGGAACACCGTGAGATGCTCGAGCACTTCCCGACAGACGACCAGGTCGTACGCGTTGTCCGGCTTGATCCGATCGTCGGTGCTGCCGATCGCGATGCGGTCGCGCACCTCGGGGGTGGCCAGGCGCCGGCTGCTCTCGGCGAAATCGATGCCCTCGACATCCACGCCCAGCTCCCAGAGCAGGTGCATCAGGGCGCCAGGGCCGCAACCGAGATCGAGGACCTTGCGGGGCTGGAAGACGTCTCGGATGATCTGCGGGTTCCTGGCTTCTATCTGGCGGCGTGTCTCGAGAGAGTAACTGTTCCCCTCGGCCCGCCACTCGCCGGTGAAGTACTCGGCATCATAGTGTTCGGCACTTGTCGGTGTCTGGCCGAAGATCGCGGCTTCGAACTCGGAGACGGTCATGGAGTGGTCGTCCTTTCGGCTTTGTATTATCCGAATGGTGTGTTCTGACGGGCAACGGGAAGGACCGGTTGGTGGCTGCGGGGTGCGATCACGCGGCTAGGGGTGCTGGTCGAAGTACCGATCACCCCATCGACCGTACACGACGGACGGGTGCGGGACTTCCATGCCGAGCATCTCCTGTTTGAGCCTCAGGACAAACTCCCGGGCAGAGGGGTCCTTCTCTCCAATGCGTTCGCTTTCCAGCCAGCGATCGACCCTGACCCAATCGTTCCGATGGCGATATGCGGCGTTATGCAGGACGTATCCGAGGCCCACCGCGCGTGTGGTCCAAGCTGCTGACGCCACTGCCAGGCCGACGACCAGCACGACCTTCGCGACCCGCGAAGCACGAGGCAGGTCCGCGATTAACTGCCGGACCGCGACGAAGACCGCGAGCGGGTAGACGCAGCCGGCCACTGAGACGATCTGGTCCTTGTTGTAGGCATAGCTCAGGACGGCGTTCGCTGCGGCCAGCCCCCAGAACACGACGACGAGCCGTTCACTCGGACCAATGTCGAGCCGAATCCACCTCGAGAGGCGAGCCAGAGAGTACGCCAGAACCACCGCCGTGGTCATGAGCGATGCCGAGACGTTGATGGCCATCCAGGGCTGCAGGCTGTACTCGCTCGTCACAAGCGCCCGGGTGAACTCCCAGAGTCCATAGCGCGGTTCGGACAGGAGAAGACTCGACAACGAGGACAGGATGTTGCTGGCATAGAACGGCAACGGGTTGTGGCCAAACCTGGCCTGGAGGGCGTCCGGGTCCAACACCGCGAATCCGAACCCCGTGCCGCGCTCATCCAGGCCTGGCGTTCCGCCGGAGAGAAGCGCGAAACGGAGTACGAAGTATCCCAGAAAGACCACGGTCGACACTGCGATACCCCGGCGAGACACCCCCTTCGCTCCCGCCAACCATGCCGTCACCAGTGCGACCCACACCAGGAGTCCCGACTCAACCATGAACATCGCCAGAAAGAGGACGGCGGGCGCTGCGACGTCGTTGGGCCACCTCGCGGGGGATTCCGCGATGTTCAGGACCGCAAGCGTGAGGACGGCGATCGTCAAGAACGTGTTGATGGGGTAGTTCTCCCACACGAAACCGCCGAACGTGTGGATCCCAATCAACACGACTGTGGCGAACGACATCAAGAAGAGGTCGACTCGCGTTCTTACTGCGAGCAGGCGACCGAACAACAGGAACAGCGCACCTACCTGCGCGATTTCAACGGCCTTGTACGCCCAGTAGTAGTGCCCTCCCGAGATGTCGAAGACAACCTTGAAGTACCCCCACACAAACGGGCGAAGGTAGGTCCCGCCGCTGAAGTGCGTCTTGAGAATGTCCCAGAGAGATACGTTTCGTAGGGCCAGGAGGTTGCCGACCATGTCGGACACCTGGAACGGCAACCGAATCAGCACGGAGCTAAGGCCGAGCCACACGATGCACAGCCAGCCATAGGCTGCCCACGTCCACTTGGTGGGAGCGTCCATCGCCGGAGACTCAGTGGCGCTGCTGCGGTAGATCAATGTGTCGGTCATCGTGGTTGGGGCTGAACCGTGGGTGATTCGATTCGGCTACCGCCGAGCCGTCAGCCGCGCCGGAACGCCG